>CAZGNN010000166.1:0-1100 GCA_964527335.1 uncultured Spirochaetaceae bacterium
CCGGATTTCACGGCTCTCAGATTCACGAAGTACAACCAGTATGAATCAATGATTCTTCCTATGGTGAAGTACCTTGAAGAGAGAGGTGTCAGTTTTCACTATGGTGTTCAGGTCACGAACGTCGAATTCGACTGCACAGGGAAAAAGAAGGTCGCGAAGAGAATCGATGTCATCGAAGACGGAAAGAGGGACAGCATCGACCTTACGGAGAACGACCTTGTCTTCATCACGAACGGAGGATGCGTCGAGAACTCCTCGATGGGAAGCCAGAACACTCCCGCCGAATATAACACCGAGATAAAGGAAGGCGGCGGCTGGGATATGTGGCGGAAGATCGCAGCGCAGGATCCGTCATTCGGACACCCGGACAAGTTCATTCGTAACCCCGAGGAGACAAACTGGATGAGTGCCACTGTCGAGACTCTCGACGACAGGATCCTTCCCTATATCAAGAAGATATGCAAGCGTGACCCGCTTTCTGGTAAAGTCGTTACAGGCGGTATCGTGACAGTCAAGGATTCCTCATGGCTCATGAGCTGGACGATAAACCGTCAGCCTCAGTTCCGACAGCAGCCCAAGGATCACTGCCTTGTATGGGTCTACTCGCTCTTCACCGACAAGAAGGGTGACTACATCAGGAAGCCGATGAGGGAGTGCACGGGTAAGGAGATCTGTGAGGAGTGGCTCTACCACATAGGAGTACCTCTTGACCAGATAGAGGAGCTTGCATCGAAGAGCGCCAACACTGTTCCCGTCATGATGCCGTACATTGACGCATTCTTCATGCCACGTGCCTACGGAGACAGACCGGACGTCGTACCCGAGGGTGCCGTCAACTTCGCATTCCTGGGACAGTTCGCGGAGACGAAGAGAGACACGATCTTCACAACCGAGTATTCGATGAGAACAGGTATGGAGGCTGTCTATACACTGCTCAACATCGACAGGGGAGTACCTGAAGTCTGGGGAAGCGTCTACGACGTGAGATGTCTCCTCGACGCCACTGTCAAACTCAGGGACGGAAAGAAGATTACCGATATGTCCTTCAACCTCATCGAGCGTCTTGCCCTGAAGAAGGTTATGGAGAAGATAAAGGGAAC
>CAZGNN010000166.1:1200-4025 GCA_964527335.1 uncultured Spirochaetaceae bacterium
TTATGGTTCTGAATTTTCAGTATCACCATCTGCTGCAGCTGCACTTGCCTCAATCATCTGGGTGACAACATGGTTCATCTGCAAGGCATTCTGACTTGTGATGAGAGTGTGCCCGAGCCGGTTTTCAAGATCTTTTCTTGCATTTCCTGCAACGCTTCCTCCCTCCATGGCGACTTTTCTGCTCTCTTCGAATCCTTCCGGTTTCTTCTCTTGGGAGAGTTCTTTCGTAGCCACCTCTGCAAGCTGATTCAGAGTCAGTTCCGTCGTGCTCATGTTGTCTCTCAGACTTTCTTTCTTCAGGCCCTTGAGATTCTTGTATTGTCTTGTAGTCATACCGGACCATGCGCGTGTGATTTCATCTGTCAGAATGGCATACTCTCTGCCCTGCTGGACGCCGCGGTCCTTCCACTCATCCGTAAGTTCCTTGCGTGCGGAGATTGCCTGCAGACGCTGGTTGATCCATTCCCGGGTGTATCCTTTCCTCTCATAAGTGGCAACAAGGCGCTCTGCGATAAGCTCAGGATCCATGGTTTCTTCTATCCTGTCACGTCCTACCTGTGCCAGCCAGACTTTGAATGGTTCGGCTTTTTTTGATGGTATTGACTGAATGATGCGTAGAATCTGTTCTGTATTGGCAACATCAGTAAGACGCTGTTTGCCGTCAGATGCTTTCAATTTCAACTGCTGACAATTTGTCAGCACTTCATCTGCTCCTTCTTCTTTCAGTCGTTGTTTCAACTTGGCCCAGTAGTTGCTGGCGCTGCGCTGTGTGGCCTGCTCAGTTAATACACCGACTACATCGACGATGGAGAAGTACCATTCTTCTTCCTCTTCGTTCCATGCTGTTCTGATTGTCTGGTCTTCGAAAAGCTGAAGGTTCTCAATGTTCGACATGTCTGTTGCCTCCTTTTGTTGATAGGTATGTGTCGCCTGGAACGGTGTATCTTCCTGGTTGACAGGATAAGTATTCCAGTGCCCTGTATAATCACATTAGCACATGAAAAGGAAGGAATAAAACAAAACAAGAAGTTTCTTTCATGTGGTGCAGTCTTATCGGGACTCTTGCCTTCAGAGAAGCATGCCGCGTTACATAAGTAATCCCTCCGTCGCCGGAGGGATTATAGCCTGTTTTATGCTGCGATTATGCAACAACCTGGAAGCCGTTGAGAAGAGGAGAGATAGTCTCCATCATGCTCGGGACGACGGCAAGGAGAACGCCTGCTGCAACTGCAGAACCGATGACACCGGATACGTTCGGTCCCATGGCATGCATGAGAAGGAAGTTCTGTGTGTCAGCTTCCTGACCGACCTTGGATGCAACACGTGCTGCCATAGGTACTGCAGATACACCTGCTGCACCGATGAGCGGGTTGATCGGGTGCTTCGGATCGAGCTTGTTCATGAGCTTTCCGAGAAGGACACCGCCTGCTGTACCGAAACCGAATGCAACTGCTCCGAGGAGGAGAATACCGAGTGTCTCGAGGTTGAGGAACTTGTCAGCAGCCATCTTGCTTCCGACCGAGAGGCCGAGGAAGATTGTGACTGTGTTCATGAGAGCGTTGCTCATCGTGTCAGCGAGACGGCCGAGAACTCCGCATTCCTTTGCGAGGTTACCGAACATGAGAGCGCCCATGAGAGGTACAGCGGAAGGAAGAAGAATACCGCAGAGTGTGATTACGAGGATCGGGAAGATGATCTTCTCTGCCTTCGAAACAGGTCTGAGCTGCTGCATTCTGATCTTTCTCTCTTCAACAGTTGTAAGAGCCTTCATGATAGGCGGCTGGATGACAGGTACGAGAGCCATGTAGGAGTAAGCTGCGACTGCAATCGAACCGAGATAGCTCGGAGCGAGACGCGACGTTACGTAGATGGCTGTAGGACCGTCAGCACCACCGATGATACCGATTGAGGATGCAACGTTGAGTGTGAAGTTGATTCCCGGGATGTATGCAAGGAGAACTGCACCGATGAGAGCCATGAAGATACCCAGCTGTGCTGCTGCGCCGAGGAGAAGTGTCTTCGGGTTGGCGATGAGCGGTCCGAAGTCTGTCATTGCACCGACACCCATGAAGATGAGTACCGGGAAGAGACCGGATTCGATACCTGCATCGTAGAGGATCTTGATGAAGCCTGTAGCAGCGAATGTGCTGTTCGGGTCAGTTCCTGCGATATATGCAAGAGGGATGTTCGAGAGGATACAGCCCATTCCGATCGGAACGAGGAGCAGCGGCTCGAAGCCCTTCTTGATAGCAAGGTAGAGGAGAAGGAAGCCGACAAGAATCATGACGGCCATTCCCCAGCCCTTTTCTTCCGTTATGAAGCCGTAGATACCTGTTGAGTACCAGAGCTGAACAAATCCGTTAAGAATATCTGACATAGCAATAATCCTTATGCAATAACCATGATGAGGTCACCAGCCTGGAGCTGATCACCCTGGTTAACGGAGATAGATGCGACTGTGCCTGCAACAGGAGAATAGATTTCGTTTTCCATCTTCATTGCTTCCATGACACAGAGAACCTGGTCCTTGGCGACAGTATCACCGACCTTGACTTCGAAGCGGAGGAGAAGACCGGGCATCGGAGCTGAAACCTCAGCGCCTTCAGCTGCTGCTGCGGGAGCTGTCTCTGCTGCTGCGGGTGCTTCTTCAGCTGCAGGTGCTGCCTCTTCGACAACTTCCTCCACGACCTCTTCAACTTCCTCGACGCTGCCGCCGATAGTCATGAGAAGGTCACCTGCCTGGAGCTGGTCGCCCTGGTTAGCGGAGATAGAGGAGATGACACCGTCGCACGGAGCGTAGATTTCGTTCTCCATCTTCATTGCTT
>CAZGNN010000167.1:0-4011 GCA_964527335.1 uncultured Spirochaetaceae bacterium
TCATAAAGTAATGATTGGGTCAACAGAAATATTTCACTTTCTTAAAAGAAATTGCAGAAATGACCTTCTTCTGCGTAAGTCGCCCCGTCACCGTCAGCAGAATCTGTCATGAATACCATTCAGTACTGCAATGCATAAAAACACCCCGGAATGCGGTCGGGCACACCGGGGGGAATGCTGTCAGTCCTCGCTGAAGAGTTCATCCTGGTAGTCCTGGTAGACTTCCCAGAATCCGGACTCGCCGTCGAAGTAGACTTCGTCGAACGGGATGAATATCTGTCTGCCGTCGAGGGTGACGCAGGTGAGCTTACGCGAGAGGATGTTGACTTCGCTCACTCTCCAGATATCGTGATCGATCTTGAGCTTCGTGCCCTCCGGAGGTGCTCCCGCCTTCTCTTCCATGTAGTAGTCGTATTCATATGCCAGACAGCAGAGAAGTCTTCCGCACGGGCCGCTTATCTTGGTGGAATTGAGGGAGAGATTCTGTTCCTTGGCCATCTTTATCGTAACAGGTTCCATCTCCCTGTTCATGACGTGGCAGCAGTAGTCCCTGCCGCAGACGGAGAGTCCGCCGACAAGTCTCGCCTCATCCCTGACGCCTACCTGTCTCAGTTCTATTCTCATCCTGAACACGGAAACGAGGTCCTTCACGAGTTCCCTGAAGTCGACTCTCTCCTCGCTCGTGAAGAAGAAAATCACCTTGCTCTCTCCCAGGAGAAAGTGAGCCGAAATGAGCTTCATGTTGAGCTTGTGCTTGAGTATCTTCTCGCGGCAGACTTCGAGAGCCGTATCCTCACCGCGCTTGTTCTCCTCGTACTTGGCCATTTCGGAAGGAGTTGCGAGATGATCAATCCAGAGAACATCCCCGTCAACCTTCGTCTTCACGGGCTCCCTTCCGCTCTGGCAGCCGAAGCATGAGAGGCACTGGTGCTCATTCTCCTCGCCTTCATAGCTCTCGTCCTTCTCGCTTCCGAAGCAGAGGCATGCGCCGACGGGCTCTGCATTACCTGGAGTGTAGCCCTTCGAGAACGTCGGGGCGGGTCCCACGACGACGCCGAGGTCAAGACCGAACTTCGTATCATAAACGACAGGAGTTCCCGCATATATAACACTGTCCCACGCACCGAGACATATATCGTTGTACGAGGGATTCTTTATAGCATATACATAAGCACTGTCATCTTCGTGCACTATCTGCTTTTTCTTCATGTGATAAAAGTTAACACGGATGAAGGGGATTATCAATCACAAGAGGAAAAATGAAAGGTCTATCTGTTTTCTTTTCCCCTCTGATGATATCCTTATCGCCATGGACAGAAACGACACTCTCATACTCGCACCTCTTGCCGGTTACACGGACAAGGCCTTCCGTGAGATATGCTCACACTTCGGCTCCGACTGTGCCGTCACGGAGATGGTGAGTGCCGAAGGCCTGGCAAGGGAAGGCGAAAAGACAATCCTCCTGATGGACAGATACGACGGGGAGAAGAAGCTCACCGTCCAGCTCTTCGCGCCGTCGAAGGATCCCGTCGAGAGGGCTCTCCCCATACTTAAGGAGAGCGGAATCGACAGCATCGACATAAACTGCGGCTGTCCGGTACCAAAGGTCGTGAAGACGGGAGCTGGAAGCGCTCTCATGAGAGAACCGGAGAAAATGGGAGAGATTGTCAGGACCCTAAAGGACAGTCTCGGGATTCCCGTATCCGTGAAGTTCAGACTGGGATGGGACAACGACAGTATCAACTACATAGAGTTCGCGCACATTGCTGTCGATAACGGCGCCGACGCCCTTACGCTCCATGCCCGCACCCGTGCCCAGGCATATGAAGGAAAAGCGAGAAAGGAAGCTTTCGGAATCCTTTCGAAGGAGTTCAGGGGACAGAACATCTCACTTTACGCCTCTGGGGACATCTTCACACCGGAAGATGCAGTTGAGGCCATAGAAAAATACGGAATGACCGGTGTCATGTTCGCAAGAGGCTCAATCGGGAATCCCTTCATATTCCGTGAGACAAGGGAGTTCCTCTCCACCGGTTCCTATACTCTCCCTTCGGTCGAGGAGAAAGTGAAGACCGCACTCGAGCACTATGACCTTATGGTTAAGTACTTCGGGGAACGTGTTGCCTCCCACGGCATGAGAAAGCACGCCCTCGCGTACGTCAAGGGAATAAGGGGCGCAAGCGCATCTAAGGCCGCACTCTCCACGGCTCAGTCAAGAGAAGACTACGAGAAGGCCTTTTCGCTTCTCATGTAGTCTCCTTCTCCCTTTTCTTCCACTCGAGCCATTCCTTGTCGAGAACAGTAGAGTGAGGCCTTGTGAGAATGTCATCACAGGGAAAATCCGGGCAGAGACCGCAGTAATCAATGCCATTCTTCAGGACACAGTCACGTGTGAAGCAGTCACCTTCATCCTGACTGTTACATCCTTTGCATTCTCCATTTCGGTAAGACGGACAGGAAGCGCAATAGAAGCCGCATTTGCCGATGAGGTCCGTGATTCTTTTCCGCCCCTTTTTCCCGCCGTCTTCTGCCGTTTTTCCGAATGCCGAGGAAATATTCCACTCAGGAGGGAAGATGAACTTTTTCTTCTCTCCTGCCGTAAGCTGCACAAAGCGCAGGTTAGGCTCGAAGACCAGATTCTCCGTCAGCTTTCCCCATATCGTAGTATTGGACACCCACTTCCTATCCGCATTGTATCCCGGGTCGGCTGTGGCGGCATATCTGTGACTGTTCGAAACAAACAGCTTCATCCTGTATTTTGTATCGGGGTCTTTCGTTCGTGACATCTTTTGTCTCCTGCATGCAAAAGAGGGAGACGCGCTCCCTCAGTTACCGAATACAACAACATCCAGGAAAAGGATGAAGAGGAAATAGACACCGACGAATACCACCCCGATGAGAAGTGCAGCCTTCAGCACACCCCAGAGAAAGGATCTGTATCCTTCACTGTCGAGGTCGAGCTTCTGGCCCTTTTCGGCATCAGTCTTCTGCTCGGGACGATACCACGGCATGCCTTCAATGTTCATGTTCGCGTAGCTTCTGCCGTCGTCCTCGTATTCTTCCTTCCTGTCCTTCTTCTTATTGGAAAACATCAGTTCTTCTTTCCTGCAGCCCTGTTCTCTTTCTTTGCTTTCGTGCCGTTCTGAAGAGCTGCGGCAGCCGCCTCTTCCTCTTTCTTTGCTGCCGCCATCAGGTCATTGCAGATTCTTGTCTCCTCTTCCGTATTGAAGAGATGGCATGCACAGTAGTGTTCCTCCTCGATTTCCTTGAATGTCGGAGCGACATACTTGCACACCTCCATGCACTTGCGGCAGCGGGTGTGGAACTTGCATCCCTTCGGGGGATTTGCAGGTGACGGAATCGAACCCTCGAGGATGATTCTGTCCATGTGGAAATCAGGATCGGGGACGGGGATGGCCGAGAAGAGAGCTTCCGTATAAGGATGGAGAGGCTTAGCGAAAAGCTTGTCCGTCGGAGCGAACTCGACCATGTTACCCAGATACATGACACCGACAGTGTCGGAGATATGCTCGACGACCGAGAGGTCGTGGGATATGAAGAGATATGTCAGTCCGAACTGGCGCTGAAGGTCCTTGAGAAGGTTGATGATCTGCGCCTGGATAGATACGTCGAGTGCGGAAACAGGCTCGTCGCAGAGAATGAAGTCCGGGTTGAGCGCAAGTGCACGTGCTATGCATATACGCTGTCTCTGTCCGCCGGAGAACTCATGAGGATAGCGCGCCTTCGCATACTCCGGGAGTCCGCATGCAGCCATGACTCTTGTGATGTACTCGTCGTACTCGTCATCCGGAACGATGTGGTGTTCCTTCACGGCTTCACCGATGATTTCACCCACGGGAAGTCTTGGGGAGAGTGATGAATACGGATCCTGGAAGATGATCTGTATGTTCGGTCTCTCCTTTCTGAGTTCTTCCTTCGACAGGGAGAAGAGCTCACGGCCGTTGAAGTAAACCTCTCCGTCAGTCTTGTCCTGGAGGCGGAGAATCGTTC
>CAZGNN010000168.1:0-4009 GCA_964527335.1 uncultured Spirochaetaceae bacterium
TCCCGGATCGGGGACTTTTGTTTCCGTATTATCTGAAGAGGTCGTCCAGAGTGATTACATTACTGAACGCGCTGCTGTATTCATTTCTCTTCAGGCCGAACGAGGTAACCAGAGTGCTCCTGACTGATGTTTTGTTCAAATTTAGCAGGTTTAAAAAATGAAAGTTGCTAAAAGTCATGAAAAATCTAAGTTTTAGCAACTTATAATGATAAAAATAAACAATATGAAGTAATGTGTTCGATTTTGTTATTGTCTGGGTAATATGAATCCCCCGCTTTACGGCGAGGGCTTATCTTCAGATTTCGAGCATCCTCTTGATGCCTTCCTTCTCCAGGACACCGCTGTACTGTCCCATGTTCTTTCCGTCCTTGTAGAAGACAAGGGTCGGGATTGTCTCGACACAGAACATCTCGGCAAAGTCCGGATCCTCGTCGACGTCGCACTTGCATATCTTAATGCTGCCGTTCCATTCGCTGTCGAGCTTCTCGAGTATCCTGCCCTGAGCCATGCAGGGACCGCACCATGTGGCAAAGAAGTCAATGACAACCGGAACTGAGGAAGCGACCACTTCCTTCTCGAAATCTTCCTTTCTGATGTGATGAATCATATCTGCCTCCAGAAGTAAGATAACTATGGAATGAGGAAGTAGGCAACTGTCGCGGAAGATGAGAGGTTCTCTACAGGAACGGTGATGGAGGACAGGGTAATCATTCCCTTGGAGTAGATGAAGTCGAGTCTTTCGGCATACGTGCCGTAGACTCTTGTAACTCCGCTCTCCGTTTCCTCGCTGTAACGTGATACAGCATATGCATCATTCCACCTGAGGGAAGAAAGCATGTCGGAAATGAGGAAGCTTCTCTCTTCCCTGTAGCTGTAATCCGTCCAGTCTGTCCAGTCGAGCGATGATGGTGCGATTGATGTGAGGAAGAGTATCTTTGCATCCGCTGCCGGAGACGATATCTTCTCTATGAGCTCCTCTGCATTCTGTTTTTCAAGGTTATCGACAAGGGAGAGAACGTCTTCAACAGAATCCGCCTCGGGAACCACGGGATGGAAGTCTTCACTGTAGACGGTGACGCTTCTCTCCGCTGACAGTTTCAGAACCATATAATCTTCGTTCATCTCCTCAAGTACGACGCCGTCGAATATGACTGTGCCGCCTTTCAGTGTCACAGCATCCTTTCCGAGCGCCGCGGCAACCGCCGTCTGTGATGAGAGCTTTCCCGTCAGTGCCGTGAGCGTGAAGCTGTATGACGAGAGGAACGATACAACCGATGTAAGCTCCTCATCCGTCAGGTCCTCTTCTCCGAGAGGAATGATGACAGCCGAGAATTCGGTGTCACTGTCAGTCAGGGTAGCCAGGCTGTTCTTGACGGGGTTGTAGTAGAACGGGAATGTCATGGATGTGAGGTCTTCGGGGTAGGTGTTGACTCTTTCCTCTTCGGCCTTTCTCAGCCTCTCGGCCTCCTTCTCGTCCTCAATTCTCTGTCTTTCGGCTTCTTCAGCCTCCTTCTTCTCGTTGATGACTCTGATTCTTGTCTCCGTTGTCCCGCTTTCGGGGTAGACGATGACATCCCTTGCCTCGGCTATCGTGTAGGAGGCACAGGATGTGACGAGAAGAATGACGAGGAGAAGTGGAAACAGGACTTTTCTCATATCTTAAGCTTTTCTCCGTACTGGGCCATTTCGCCCTCTTCGTATTTCTCCTTGCTGGGGAACGAGAATGTCTTTCCGTCACCCTCGTAGCGCGGAATGACGTGGATGTGGAGGTGCGGAACCTCCTGTCCCGATGCGGGGCCGTTGTTGATGAGGATGTTCGTGCCGTCGGCGTGAAGGACGTCCCTCATCTTCCTGTCGACCTTCTTTGCTATGTCCATCATATGATAAAGCGTCTCTGCCGGGACGCTGTCGAAGGTCGGCTTCGCCTCCTTCGATATGACAAGGGCATGACCCTTGTTGACGGGGGAGAGGTCGAGAATGACGAAGCAGATGTCGTCTTCATAGAGTTTTACACTGGGGATGGCACCATCCCTGATCATTTCGAATACTGTAGCCATACTCTGATTTTATCATTCATCGTTCCGTTTTTAAAGCGCTGATATTTCTTTTCACTCTTACGGAAAGCTGAGATAATATCTTTTTTTCTTCGTTTGGACGAAAGCGCACTTCCCGGCTCTTCGGTATGCACAAAAGAGAGAAGAAAGTGCAATAGTTAAGGGTATATCTGATGCATATTGGCATAACTTATTTTTAACCAACAAGATACTTGAACAAAAAGTGCAAAGTCCATATTATTTCAGAGTTGGAATTTTAATAAGATATTACGAGCAGTGGTTTTCCCACTCTCAATTTGTCAGAGGTAAGAAACAAATGAATCACGATCTTCTTGGTATGAGAAACATCGGTATTAGCGCCCACATTGACTCGGGTAAGACAACCCTGTCAGAGCGTATTCTCTACTATTGCAACAAGATTCATGCTATCCACGAGGTACGTGGCAAGGATGGTGTTGGTGCAACAATGGACTCCATGGAGCTTGAAAGAGAGAGGGGAATCACAATTGCATCGGCTGCAACTAACGTAAACTGGAAGGGTCATGAGATCAACATCATCGATACTCCGGGCCACGTCGACTTCACCATCGAAGTCGAGAGATCTCTCAGAGTCCTCGACGGTGCAATCCTCGTTCTCTGTTCTGTCGGCGGTGTCCAGTCACAGTCAATCACTGTTGACCGCCAGATGAAGAGATATCATGTTCCGCGCATCGCATTCGTCAACAAGTGCGACAGAACAGGTGCAAACCCGTACAAGGTAAAGGATCAGCTCGTCGAGAAGCTCGGCCTCAACGCAGTCCTGATGGAAATCCCTATCGGACTCGAGGACAAGCACGTCGGTGTCGTAGACCTCGTCAACATGAAGGCAAACTACTTCGACGCAGGTCCGGCCGGTGACGGTCTCAGAGTAGAGGAAATCCCGGAGGAACTCAGAGCGGAAGCTGAAGAGAAGAGAGAGGAACTCCTCGATGCTGTCAGCATGTGCACAGGCAACGATGCCCTCATGGAGGCAATGCTTGAGGAGAATGTTTCCATCGAGCTTCTCAAGGAATGCATCAGAAGAGCCACAATCAATCTCGAGCTCTGCCCGGTATTCATGGGATCTGCTCACAAGAACAAGGGCATCCAGCCTCTTCTCGACGGTGTCGTAGACTACCTCCCGAACCCGACTGATGTCGAGAACAGGGCACTTGACCTCGACAACAACGAGCAGGAAGTCATCCTCGAAAGCAACGAGGACAAGAAGCCTGTCATCCTCGCATTCAAGCTTGAGGACGGCCAGTACGGTCAGCTCACATACATCCGTGTCTATCAGGGACACATCAAGAAGGGCGATACTCTCGTCAACACTAGAAGCAGGAAGAAGTTCCTTGTCGGAAGACTTGTCAAGATGCATGCATCGACGATGGAAGACATCACGGAATGCGGCTGCGGTGAAATCGCGGCACTCTTCGGCATCGACTGCGCAAGCGGCGATACGTTCTGCGATCCGTCACTCAACTACTCCATGACAAGTATGTATGTCCCGACTCCTGTCATCTCGCTGGCAATCACACCTGTCGACAAGAAGGCTGCCGACAACATGGCAAAGGCCCTCAACAGATTCACCAAGGAAGACCCGACATTCCAGACATATGTCGACCCGGAGTCCAACCAGACAATCATCAAGGGTATGGGAGAGCTTCATCTTGATGTCTACATCGAGAGAATGAAGAGAGAGTACAAGGCAGAGGTCACGGTAGGTCAGCCTGAAGTTGCATACAGAGAAGCCATCAGCCAGAGAGCCGACTTCAACTATACACACAAGAAGCAGACAGGCGGTTCAGGTCAGTACGCACGTGTTGCAGGTTATATCGAACCGACAGTCCAGACAGACCCCGACGAGCCGGCTCCCGATTATCTCTTCGTCGACGAAGTCAAGGGCGGTGCAATCCCGACAGAGTACATCCCGTCAT
>CAZGNN010000169.1:0-3976 GCA_964527335.1 uncultured Spirochaetaceae bacterium
TCACCGAGAGCACGTGCGAATGCGAGAACGACTCCTGCGAGGATTCCCTCTCTGCATGTGGGAATCTTTATCCTCCAGAAGATGAATGTATTCGAGAGCCCGAGCGTCCGTCCCGCTTCACTGAGCGTGGTGTCGAAAGCCTCGAAGGCTCCGCGTGTTGTTCTGTACATAAGGGGGAATGCGACAACGGTTGCCGCAACGATACCGCCGTACCAGGTCATTACGAATTTGATTCCGAATTTCTGCAGGAACTGCCCCAGCGGTGTCTTCACTCCGAAGATGAGTATGAGGAAAAATCCCACGACGGTCGGGGGAAGTACTAAAGGGAGTGTGAGAATGACATCGAGAATACCCTTGACAACCGGGTGCATCTTTGCAACGACATGAGCAAGGAATATTCCGAGGAAGAACACGATGATTGACGTGTAGAATGCGATTCTTATCGAATTATATAGTGGATACCAGTCCATGGTGAATAAATGAGTTCCGGGTGAAAGATAAGGAGGGCGCGGGGCCCTCCTCACTTGTGACTGACTGAAATCAGAGAGCGCTTGCGAAACCGACTGATGCGAATACTGCCATTGCCTCGTCACCCTTGAGGTACTCGAGGAAAGATACGGCTGCATCTGCGTTCTTTGCTCCCGCGAGAACTGCTGCCGGGTAGATGACTCTGCCGCCTGTCATGTCGCTTGTTGCCGTGTCGACGACTGTGAGGCCTGCGGAGAATGCGTCGGTTGCGTAGATGATACCGCAGTCAACGGACTGCTGGCTTACCTGTGTTGTGACTTCCTTGACGTTTGTGCCGTATGTCAGGCATCCTGCTGCTGCAACTTCAGCTTCATCGATTCCGTAATAAGCGAAGATCTTCTGTGTGTACTGTCCGACAGGAACATCGCTGTTGCCGATGGCGAGGAACACGTCATGAGCCTTGAGAAGCTCGGCAAGCTGATCGAATGATGTGATTCCCTTCTCATTGCCTTCGGGTACTGCGAGAGCTGTCTTGTTCTCGAGAAGGTCGACTCTTGTTGAGGCGTCGATCATGTTGAGGTCTGCCAGGGCATTCATCTGCTTCTGAGCTGCAGAGATGAAGAGGTCGCAGTCTGCGCCCTGCTCGATCTGTGTCTTCAGTGTTCCGCTGGAGTCGAAGTTGTAGGTGATCGTGACGTTCGGGTTAGCCTTTTCATACATGCCCTTGATTGTTGTGAGGGTCTCTGTCATTGATGCTGCTGCGAAAACGACGATTTCTGTCTGCTCTGCTGCAGCAGTTTCAGCTGCCGGCTGAGCAAAGACGCCTGTGATGGCGAGTGCGAGTACGAGAAGAACTGATAAAATCTTCTTCATTTGGATTCCTCCGAAAAATATTTATTTATCAAGTTTTTCACCCCTCAGGAGTCCGAGCCCGTGAGGGAGTGCTTCTATGATCACATCCATGGCCTCTCTGACAGCCTTCGGGCTGCCCGGGAGGTTGACGATAAGCGTGGAGTTCCTTATGACGGAGACTCCGCGCGAGAGCATCGCGTGCTTCGTCTTCGTCAGGCTGTATGCACGTATTGCCTCGCTGATTCCGGGTACGTTTCTTGTCGCAACGGAGAGCGTTGCTTCGGGCGTTATGTCCCTTTCGGCAAATCCGGTGCCGCCTGTCGTGAGAATGAGGTCCGCTTTTCTTATGTCCGAGATTTCGATGAGTGCTTCTTCCAGCCTGTTCCTGTCGTCGGGAAGAAGGAGGTATTCAGCCTCTCCCCATCCCTTTTCCTTCAGGTAAGCGATGATTGCGGGGCCGGAGAGATCCTCTCTTTCGCCGCTGTATGATCTGTCCGAGAGAGTTATCACGGCGACTCTGAAATCTTTTGTGTCCATCATACCCCCCTTCCGAACGAGCAGAACGGGAAACGGCAGGGCTTGCAGGTGGAGAGGCAGAGCCCTCCGTAGCCAAGAGCCGACATGTATTCCTTCGTGACCGGTACATCTGCCATGATACGCGGCAGCACTAGATCGAAGATGGTGCGTCCTGCGTACATCACGCATCCGGGAAGTCCGACGACGGGTCTTCCGTCTTTGAGGTACGACATCAGGAACATCGCTCCCGGAAGAACAGGGGCGCCGTACGATACAATCCGGGCTCCGCTGTTTTTTATTGCAAGGGGAGTCTTGTCGTCGGGGTCGACACTCATTCCTCCTGTGCAGATTATCATGTCGATGTCAGAGCGCTCTATCATCGCCTTTATGGCGTTTTCTATGTGTTCGGGATTGTCGTCAGAGACTGTGTGGGCGGTCATCGTGCAGCCGTATTCGTCCATCTTCGATGTTATTACCGGTGTGAAGGTATCCTGGATCCTTCCGTAGAAGACTTCGTTTCCCGTCGTGACGACACCGTAGTTCTTCTTTTTGAATGGAATGATGTCGAGGATAGGTTTGTCTCCTGCAACCTTTTCCGCCTCTTCCATCTTTTCCTTTTCGATGACGAGAGGAATGATTCTCGTGCCGCAGAGCTTCTGTCCCTTTTCAACTCTGATTCCTCCCGGAATGGTGGCTATCATCATTTCGCCGAGGGAGTTGACGGCATCGAGCTTTTCCCTGTTTATCGTTAAATATCCGCATTCGTCTGCAATGAGCTCGATTTTCCCCTCCTTCACTGGAGTGGGGTGCATGTGGGAGCCCTGACAGATTTTCCTTAGTATTTCCGCCGCATCGTTCTCATGAAGCATGTTCGGGTCATTCTCCCAGACGTAGAGATGGTCCTTTCCGACAGAAAGAAGAACCGGTATGTCTTCTTCTCTTACGATGTGGCCTTTTCTGAAGACGGCGTCCTTTGTGACACCCTTTATTATCTGGGTTATATCGTGTGCAAGAACGGTGCCGACGGCATCCTTTGTATCTATCAGCTTCATAATCTCATAAACAGTGGCATCGGAAGCGGAGAAGTAGGGATAAAATAGAAGATCTCCGGACCCTGAGCCACTCTGTCCTTATAGTTTCATGCTCCGAATCCGTACACGACCGGGACATTGTTTCAAGACTTTGAAAAGACATCCGTGAAGGTGTCTTCTCATTATCTATTACAAAAAATAATGTTATGGGAAAGACGAACGGAAATCAAGGGATTTGTTTTCGAAAAACATACGATTGTCAGAGTTTGCCTCCTCTTTTCTCCGTTTCTCATCGCAGTCGGAGCAGCAGACTGCGCTTCTGCACAATTACCGTCACTTTTCACTTATCTGATAATTTTATAGCGCTTACTAGATGATTTTATTTTGAAAAGTTAATAATATGTTCACGCGCCGAGAGTTGACAGCGTCAATTTTAGGCAGCCTCTAATTCTGGTAACAAGGAGAAAAGATATGGATATCGATTTGAAAGCTTATGGTATCACAGGTGCGAAAGAGATTGTCTACAATCCGTCCTATGAGATGCTTTTCGAAGAAGAGACAAAGGAAGGCCTTACAGGCTATGAGAAGGGTCAGGTAACTGAACTCGGTGCCGTCAACGTCATGACAGGTATCTACACCGGCCGTTCACCGAAGGACAAGTTCATCGTCGTCGATGAGAATTCCAAGGACACAGTGTGGTGGACAACTGAGGGTTACAAGAACGACAACCATCCTGCAAGCAAGGAAACATGGGATGCAGTCAAGAAGATCGCTCTCAACGAGCTTTCAAACAAGAGACTCTTCGTCGTCGATGCTTACTGCGGTGCAAACAAGGACACAAGAATGGCTATCCGCTTCTTCATGGAAGTCGCTTGGCAGGCACACTTCGTAAGAAACATGTTCATCAAGCCGACAGAAGAGGAGCTCAAGACATTCAAGCCTGACTTCGTCGTCTATACAGCAAGCAAGGCCAAGGTTGAGAACTACAAGGAACTCGGCCTCAACAGCGAGACAGCTGTCGTATTCAACATCACATCACGCGAGCAGGTCATCCTCAACACATGGTACGGCGGTGAGATGAAGAAGGGTATGTTCTCCATGATGAACTA
>CAZGNN010000170.1:0-3969 GCA_964527335.1 uncultured Spirochaetaceae bacterium
GTGATGTATCTCTTGAGAGCTTCCGGGTTCTTGTAATCTGCTGCAGGTGCACCCTGGCAGAACTTACAGACCTTCTTCTTGAAGCTTGTCTTTCTTCCGCCGAGCTTGCGGTCCTTGTTGAAACCGCCCTTATCCATTTCTGCAAAGTCTTTATCGTCTTTCATTTTTTAACTCCTAATAATAATCAGAACGGAATATCATCGTCCTTGAAATCTTCAGGCCCGCCGGCTACCGGCTGTCTTGTCTGAGCCTGAGGTCTTTGATAACCACTGTTCCCTGAAGGGGACTGGGAATAGCTGCTGTTGCCGCTGCCGCTGTAACTGCCGTTGCTACCGCTGTTATAACCGTTGTTACTGCTGTTATAACCGCCGTTACCGCCCTGGCGCATTGCCGCGTCGACAGCCGAACCGTCTCCGGTTCTCTGACCGCCACCTGTAAGAACAAGCTGGCTGACAGTGACTTCGAGTCTGTATCTCGTCTGTCCGTCGTTGCCGTCCCACCTGGTCTGTCTGAAGTCACCCATGACACAGACAGTGCGTCCCTTCACAAGATATGAATTGACAGCTTCCGCGCTCTTACCGAAATAAGAGCATTCGAAGAACATGGCCTCCTCGCCCCACGAACCGTCAGCATTCCTCTTTCCTCTGTTGACAGCAATGGAGAAGCGTACAATCGGATTCCCGTTCTGTGCGTATCTCAGTTCGGCATCTCTGGTAAGTCTTCCAGTCAGTGTGATGTTACAGATGTCTGATGGCATAATTCTCCTCAGTTCTTCTCGGGATTGATGAACAGATACTTCAAAACGTCGTTGGAAAGCTCGAATGCTCTGCTCATGTTCTTGATGACAGCACCGTCAGCCTTGACTTCGAAGTAGAAATAGTGACCCTTTTCCTGCTTGTTGATGAGATAAGCGAGAGTCTTGACACCAAGATCCTCCTTCTTATCGACTTCGACTCCGTACTTTGCGAAGTTGGACTCTACGAGTTCGAGTCCTGATTTTGTCTTATCCTCGTTTGCATCGAAGATAACTGTGAACTCATAATTTGAAATCATGAATTCCTCCTTGTGGACATAAAATTTGATCCGATAACATCGGATAAAGAGGTATGGTCATATTATCCAAAAGGGGGAGTGATAGTCAATCGAATGAGAGGCCGCGCTCAGGTAAAAAATCAGGATAATGAGATTTCCCCGCCCGATTTTCCCCTCATGCCTTCCCGAGTCCGGATATGTCCCTCAATTCCGAGAGGTACACGGCCCTGTCGCCCCGTTCGTTGATGACGAGACTCGAGTACGAGTAGATATCCTCTATGTCGCTTTTCGTGAGGAAGCCCGGAACGTCGTAAGTCCAGTCAAAGGATGTGATTATGTCTCTCAGGATTCTCTTCGTGAGAGGCTCCTCCCTCCTTCCCGCAATAAAATAGTCCCTCACCTGTTTTCTGTAACACTTAAGAGAGGAGATTGCGAGACGTGAGTTCAAAATCTCCTTCTTAGCCGTTTCGATTCCGTTCTTCTTCTGTCTTATTCCGCTTCTGGTGGTGTCGGTTCCCAGTTCTTCCGAAAGTTTCTCGATCTCCGTCTGTCTCAGTTCGATTTCCCTTTCCCTGTATTCGATACTCACCTCCGTGCGGAGAAGAGCTTCTTCGACAGAGTCCGTGCCGCCGAGAATCCTCATCACCGGAAGAAGCGAGAAATATGCAATTTCCGTCGGCGTCCTGTAGAGCCTGATGACGACTGAGATGTCCGCGCCGAGTCTCTCTTCCTTCTCGTCAGGATGGAAAGTGAGCACATGCTCGTTCCAGCCGAGAATGACCCGGGCACGTTTTATCCCGTCATCGGATTCCATGTTGAAATGAGTGAGTATATCTGCAAAGATGCCGGCTGACATATTTCTTCTGAAGGCTTTGCTGAATTCGTTCCAGGTGTCCCTGTCGCTGTTTTCCCCTTTTTCCCTTCTGTAAGCCGACTCCACACCCGAGAATATCTTCTCGTACGGCCGTATGATGTCAGAGACTGATGAAAGGCACTTCTTCTCCTTCCCTTCATCATAGTAGTAGGAATCTTCCCATGCCTTGTCCGCGAATGCGGGGACATATCCGAGATAGCCCTTCTCTTCTGTCACGAACGGCGTGAACGGAAGGTTACGGGAAGTCGTGAGAGGGTCGACTGCAGTGAAATCGAGTTTACCGCTCATCGTCATTCCCCCTTCATGATAAAGTCATGGAGTTCCGTGAGGGGTCTCATTTCCTTCATGTAAACGATACACGAATCTCCCCACCTGGTTCTGTGTCTCAGGCGTCTGTCGGAAACTATCACATTGATGTCTTCATCCGTAAGAAATCCCGGGGCGTCGGCCTCCCACTTTATCTCCGCTGTCAGAAGAGCGTCCGAGAGGATGCGCTTCGAAAGGGGCTCGGAGGGAGTATCAGAGCCGAGGTAGTCCTCCGTCTGACGGACGAACGCATCAAGATATGAAAGCGTTATCTCCGCTCTCCGGATTCCCGCGGAGCATGACTCGATTCTGTCTTCGCGGCTTGTCAGGAGATTCCTGTCAGGCATCCCTTCTGCTTTCTCAATCAGAAGCCTCGCCATTTTCTCCTTCTTCTCTCCGATTTCCTCTCTTATCTCATCCTTCACTCCGGCTACCGCCTCAATAAGGGAAGAAGATGTATATGTCCCGCCTTCAGCCATCTTTCTGAATGCACGTTCGACTCCGTCAAACGACGAGGAGAGAAATGCCCTCAGTGAAGGACGGGTCCTGATAACGACGATGGCCTTTCTTCCCTTCATGTCAAAAAGCGGATTACGCCTGAACGAATAGAAGCTTACATTCCACTGACGTACTGCATAACAGAGTTCATCATCCGGGATTGAGCAGATTCCGGAAACTCTGTCAGCGGCCTCCTGTCCGAGCTGTCTGTCAAGATCGTGGATGAACATCCTCTTCGTTTCGGCTTCCTCTCTCTCATCCTCACTGGGGGAGAAGAAGAAATTCCTGTATGAGTCATAGAAGGAGATGATGCTAGCGAATCCCCATTCCTTCCCGAGCGGTTTCTTTATGAACGAATTCTCATAGGCCTCTTCGAACATATCGCTGAAAAGCGGAGCATAGTCAAGTCCGTCAAGCGGGGCAAACGGGCATTTGAATTCCGATACTGTGAATATCGCTCCCTCGCCGCTTCTGAGTACCGGTGTGTATCTTTTCTTTCCCTCTTCCATTGGTTCCTCCCCTCTTCATTGTAACCCGGAAAAGAGAAAAAGGAAGTGTGAGAATGGAAAATCTGTCTCCTCTTCTCTATACTGACCACATCATTATCACTGGAGGAGATTCATGAAAAAACTCTCTACCATTCTCATATGGCTCTTCGTTGCCGTTTTCCTCTTTGCTCATCCGGTATCGGAAAGGACAGAGGAGAAGGCACTTCCCCTGGTCGGCGACACAGTCTGCGGCTTCACCGTGAAGGACACGGGACGTTTCGACCTCATCGGGGCTGACACCGTTCTTTACGAGCATGACAAAACAGGGGCACAGGTTCTGTACCTTGCCAATGAAGATACGAACAGGGTATTCGAGATAACATTCAGGACACCGGCCGAGAACGACACGGGAGTGCCGCACGTATTCGAGCACTCGACGCTCGACGGAAGCCGTAACTATCCGTCGAAGACGCTCTTCTTCAACCTCTCGTTCCAGACCTACAACACCTACATGAACGCTTCGACCTACAGCTTCATGACAACATACCCCATCGCATCGCTCAGCGAGGAGCAGCTTCTGAAGTACGCGGACTTCTACACAGACAGCTGCTTCAACCCCATGATATATGAAGACAAGACAATCTTCGACGAGGAAGCCTGGAGATACGCACTCGACGAGAACGGGGAGCTCACAATCGAGGGTACGGTATACAGCGAGATGCTCGGCTCCTACACGAGGCAGACAGAAGCCGTATACAACTTCATGAAGAC
>CAZGNN010000171.1:0-3946 GCA_964527335.1 uncultured Spirochaetaceae bacterium
ATGAGGAACGGTTCCTTGATCTTTCCGCTGATGGCGCCGACAGGGCACTTTCTCGAACATGCCGAGCAGCCTTTACATACAGTCGGGTCGATATAGATAGTCCTGAGCTTCTGGCACTGTCCCGCCGGACACTTCTTGTCGTAGACATGTGCCTCGTACTCGCTTCTGAAGTTCTTTATCGTACTCATGACGGGGTTCGGGGCAGATTTGCCCAGGCCGCAGAGTGCGGTGTGGGAAATCGTGTCGCTGAGCTCTTCGAGAAGCTCGATGTCGCCGTCCCTGCCGTTGCCGTCGACGATGCGCTCGAGTATTTCAAGCATCCTCTTCGTGCCTTCCCTGCACGGGACGCACTTTCCGCATGATTCGTTCTGCGTGAAGTGCATGAAGAAGCGTGCGACTTCGACCATGCATGTATGGCTGTCCATGACGACGAGACCGCCGGATCCTATCATTGCACCGTTCTTCTTGAGAGTATCGAAATCGAGGGGAAGGTCGAGATGGTCCTTCGTGAGACATGCGCCCGACGGACCGCCGATCTGCACTGCCTTGAATTCCCCGTCGCCTCTCATGCCGCCGCCGATGTCGAAGATGATCTTTCTCAGCGTCGTTCCCATCGGGACTTCGATGAGACCCGTGTTCGTGATGTTGCCGGTGAGTGCGAATGCCTTCGTTCCGGGGCTTGTCGGGGTACCGATTGTCAGGTACCACTTCGCCCCCTTCGATATGATCTGGGAAACTGTTGCGAATGTCTCGACGTTGTTGAGGACAGTCGGGGAATCGAAAAGACCGTGTTCCGTGGTGCGCGGAGGCTTGACTCTCGGGAAGCCGCGCTTTCCTTCGATGGATGCAGTGAGAGCCGAGCCCTCTCCGCAGACGAATGCGCCGGCACCCTTTGCGATGTGGATGCGGAAGTTGAATCCCGAGGAGAGGATGTTGTCCCCGAGTAAGCCTATCTCCTCAGCCTGCTTTATCGCGTTCTGCAGTCTCTTCACGGCAAGCGGGTATTCCGCTCTGACGTAGATGTAGCCGTCTTCGGCACCTACTGCACGTCCTGCTATCATCATGCCTTCAATCATTCTGTGGGGGTCGCCCTCCATGATGGATCTGTCCATGAAGGCACCCGGGTCACCCTCGTCTCCGTTGCAGACGACGTACTTGTGCTCGCCCTTTGCTCTCTTGACCTGTTCCCACTTCTTTCCCGTGGGGAAGCCGCCGCCTCCACGGCCGCGGAGGATGGATGTTGAAATCTCACCGATGATCTCATCCTGGTTCATCTCGAAGAGAGCCTTCTCGAAGGCCTCGTAGCCTCCGATGGCAATATATTCGAGGATGCTGTCAGCGTCGATTCTTCCGCAGTGCTCGAGTACGACTCTCGTCTGCTGTCTGTAGAAGGGAATCTCCTCCTGCTTGCGGTATGTGACGCCGTTGATCTTGTAGCTGAGGCGTTCGACGCACTCGTTGTTCTTTATTGTCTTCTCGACTATTTCCTCGCAGTCCTCGAGCTTCACCTTCGTGTAGAGCCAGCCTTCGGGCTCGATTCTCACAAGCGGTCCCATCTCGCAGAAGCCGTGGCATCCGCTCTTCTTGAGACCGATTTCCCTGTCATGGGGTTCCTTCTCGAGCGTGACGGAGACATAGAGACCTTCGCTCTCCATGAGTTCCTTGAGTCTGTCATAAATCTTGAGAGAACCGCCTGCAACACAGCCTGTTCCTCCGCAGACGATGATCTTCCTCGTCTGGTTCCTGTAGCCGTTGGCCATGTCGCTTCTGAGCGAAGCGAGATCCTCTCTGGTTTTCAGAATGCTCATTTTGCACCCTCCTTCACCTTGAGTGAGTAGATGATTTCCATTGCCTTGTCGGGAGTCATTGCGGGATGCACTTCGTCATTGACCGTCATTACCGGGGCAAGTCCGCACGCACCGAGACACGATACCGTCTCGATTGTGAACAGGCCGTCATCCGTGGACTTCTTCTTGTCCGAGACTCCGAGTTCAGCCCTGACTCTCTCGAGAATCGGCACACTGCCTCTTACATGGCATGCCGTTCCGTCGCAGAACTTGATAACGTACTTTCCCTTCTTCTCGAGGGAGAAGTTCTCATAGAATGTGGCGACGCTGTAGATGCGTGCCTCGCTCATGTCGAGCTTTTCTGCCAGGTAGGGGAAGATTTCCTCGGGCAGATAATGGAAATGCTCCTGGATAGTCTGGAGTATCGCAATGATGGAGGACTGTTTTGCTCCGCATTTGACGAGAGCATCCTCGACGACTGAATAGTCAAAAGAATCTGACATATGTTTCCTCTCTTACTGTCAACTTGTAGAAGTTTACTAGAAAAAGAGAGAAAAAGTGTAGATGATTTAGCTTTCCTATTGTTAAATTTTTATCGGTTAGCGGAAGACTTTCTTCAGGTCCATTGTCGGCTCTTCCCAGCCCGCACTCTCCGCCTCTTCCTGGAGATCCGCTCTCATCGAGCCGTGAAGTGCCATGATGAACGAGTAGTACGACTCCTCGCTGTAGCAGAAGAGATTGTAGCCGCTCTTGTAGATGCAGTCGGGTCTGAGGTCTCTCGAGACGTATCTTATGGATTCAAGATAATCCTCGAGGTCGATATAGCCGTCCTTTATGAGGCTCATGACATTCTTCGGCCTCTCGATCTTCACGTCGAATGCGAAGTCGTCGTCAAGGAAGATGTTCATGTAGAGACTGTAGCAGAAGGGTGCGCCCTTCCGGTTTCCGTTCTGTGCCGTGCTGCGCTGTCCCCTGAAGCGCTTTCTGAAGTCCGGCCGCGGCTTTCCCTCGGGAATGAAGACGTCCTTTATCTCGATGAAGCGGCAGATTTCGTCGCACCAGTCATATTCCTTGTCCGCCGTCCTTCCGTAGAGAAGGGACGGAAGTCCCGGGAGCTCGGAGAGCGGAACCTTCTTTCCGTTTATCTCGACGCCGTCCTTCCTGACGCCCTCCGTCTCCTTCATGACGCTCTCCTGGGCCTTCTCATAGGTGACGGTGGGAGTGAGAAGCATCGACAGCGGAAGCGGCGGGAAGTAATCTCCCCTCTCCATCGCGATGTCATGAAGAGAGGTGATGTAGTCGCTCTCGATGGGATTGTCGAAGATGGAGCCGCACGCGGCAAGGGCATCGTTCATCGTCGGGAAGACTTCCCTCTGTTCGTCCTCGTCCATCGTGAAGGCCACGGAGAAGACAGCACCCGGAAGACCGAAGGCACGGCAGGCTATGTAGCCCAGTGTGCCGAGCGAGGCAGTGTCGGGAACAAGAATCCAGCGCTCTATGTGTCCGTCCTCGATGTTGGCATACTCCTCAAGGTCCTTCTTCTGGCTCTCGCTGAGAAGCGAGAAATCGTAGGTGAGCTTGAGGGGTATTACGGTGTAGACGGGATTGGATGATGTGCAGTACTTGTCGATGAGTGCCAGATCCAGGTCGAGCTTTTTCTTCTTTGTTCCCATTATTCTCCTCTCAGTTCTTCATGCTTATGGGCTGACGCGTGTTCTCGAGTACGTCTCTCCAGAGAGCACCTTCGGTGTTCACGTGGTTGCGCTTTGCAACTGCAGCCGCAATCGGGATGTAGACGAAGCGGTTGTTCACGGATGAAGCGATGCACTTCGTCTTTCCGGCCATTGCCGCATGGACTGCATGTGCCCCGAGGCGTGCGCAGTAGATGGAGTCATAGCTGTTTGCAGGAGTGGACCTGATGATGTACGAGGGGTCGATGTACTTTACTGATACAGGGATTCCCTCTTCCTTGAAGTAGTCCTTTATCTTCTGCTTCAGGAATGTTCCTATATCCTGATAGAGGAGGTTGCCGCCGGCATCCCTCTCTCCCGTCGGGGGAATGAGATCCGTTCCCGCACCTTCTGCGACGAGTATGACGGCGTGGCCGCGGTCGAGCATTCTCTTCTTGAGGTGTGCCAGGAGTCCGTTCTTGCCGTCAA
>CAZGNN010000172.1:0-3923 GCA_964527335.1 uncultured Spirochaetaceae bacterium
AAGAAGCACATCGAGGCCTTCAACTACATCAGAAGCAAGAACTTCAACATCACGATACATGCAGGAGAGGCATTCGGGCTCGAATCCATCTGGCAGGCCATACAGCTCTGCCACGCAGACAGGATCGGGCACGGCACGAGACTTGTCGAGGACATGACAATCGAGAACGGCGAGATACTCAAGATGGGAAGCCTCGCGAACTACGTCGAGGACAAGCGTATTCCGCTTGAGATGTGTCTCTCGTCAAACGTCGGAACGGGAGCCGTCGCTTCCTACGAGGAGCACCCCTTCCCCATCTTCTTCCGCAACCACTTCAGGGTATTCCTCTGTTCGGATAACCGTCTCATGAGCGACACGAACCTGACGAAGGAAATGAGCATTGCCGTCGAGAAGTACGGACTCGACCTCAAGGACCTCGAGAAGATCACAATCAATGCGATGAAGAGCGCCTTCATCCATCACAACGAGAAGCTCGACTTAATCTACAACGTCATAAAGAAACAGTATGCGGATATCCGGTACGAATACGGACTCTGACTCATGGCTCTCCCCTAAGGAGAGCTTTCATTTTACCCAGTCGGCCCTGAGAAGCCTCAGTTTCATCATCATCTCCCTCTTCTTCTCGCTGCGCTGAAAGAAGAAGACGTCGGCAGCCTCCCATACGGCAAAGCCCCCGATGATGTTGACGGTGTCAGCGATGAGCCTGTTCTGGAAGCCCTCGAGAAAATAGGAAAGCGTGAGGACGGCAACGCCGAAGAGAAGGAACGAGATTATCTTCGTCGTTATGATCCTGTATTCCCTCAGGTCCTTCTTGATTGCCAGCGAGAGGTAGTTGATGTATACCTTCCTCACTCTCTCTATGTCACACGGCGGGGGAAGGACAACACGCAGTTCGTCAGTCGACGACGACGAGATGTCGTAAAGGTAGTCGATGATGTCACTCGAGGGAAGATCTGAGTTCACGGATGAGAAGAGCTCGTCGGATGTGACGGTGACGTCAAGTTTCCCGTCCCTGTACTGCAGTACGTCCCTGATGGGCTTTGCCTTTCTTATCTCCCTCACGGCATCACGGAACTTCATAGGATGCCCCACCTCTTCAGGGGATTCATCCTCATCCGTATAAGGCCGTAGAGAACGGCGAAGAGAAGACCGTAGAGATGCACGAGGTGCGCCGTACCGTCGGACATGAACTGCCCGACAAAGTCTATGAGGAAGTAGATCACGACAAGCACCGGTGCACTGATCGGGATTATGCCGAAGAGAAGGAGATGTGCCGACGGGAAGAGTATGGCGAACATGTAGAGAAGCGCATAGACTGCACCCGATGCGCCGAGTATAACAACGGAATAGTTACCCGTAAACCTGTATGTCAGGTAGGCAGCAAGTCCGGAGAGCGTTCCCGTAAGAAGGTAGAAAAGCAGAAACTCCCTGCTTCCTGTCTCGTGCTCTATGACGGGAGCGAATACGAAGAGAGCGAACATGTTCGAGAAGAGATGCCAGAAGGAGGCATGCGAGAACATGTAGGTGAATATCTGCCAGTAATAGTGGCGGTAGCGGACGAATGCCGGAATGAGGGAGACGTAGTAGACAAGGTCCTCGAAGACGGTGGAGGCAAGATACACGATGATGTTCACTGCGACGAGAAGAATCCAGGTATTTGCGTTGACGTACTTGAACTGACGGTTGATTATCGAATTTCTCACAGGAAGCAGTATAGCAGAAAAAGAACTCTTTTCTATTCAACAAAGGTCAAAAAGATAGTTTAATTGTGCTGAGGTGATAATATGGCCAACAGCAGACGCGACAAAGCAGATTCATATACACTAAGAGCAAGAAAGGAAGGATATCCTGCACGGAGTGTCTACAAACTCGAGGAGATAAACGCCTCCCACCATCTCATAAAGCCGGGTGACAGCGTACTGGACGTTGGTGCGGCTCCGGGATCCTGGACCCTCTTCACACACCGCGTTCTTCTGAAGGGCAACGGAAGAATAGTCTCCATTGACCTCAATCCTCTCAATCTCAATCCCGTTCCCCCGACGGTGACGGCAATAGTCGGCGATGCATTTTCAAAGGAGAACAGACAGAAACTGATCGAGCTCGGTCCCTACGATACGATAATCTCCGACGCGGCCCCGATGACGACGGGAAACAGAACTGTCGACACAACACGCTCGGAGTGGCTTGCAGAGCAGGTCGTACTCCTTGCCGGAGAGCAGCTCAAGGAGCACGGGAACCTCGTAATCAAGATCTTCCAGGGCGGAGGCCAGACGGAGATACTCAAGATGATGAGGGAGATGTTCCAGAAGGCAAAGCCTTTCAAGCCCAAGGCATGCAGGGACGATTCCTTCGAAATCTACCTTGTGGGACTCGACAGGAAAGCTAAGGCCTGAGAGCCGTAATCGGGACAACGAAGACGCCGTCAGGTCTGACGTAGGCCGCATTCGACAGTCCAGATATGACACAGAGGATTTTCGCTTTTTTCTCACTGTTTTCCGTTTCTATCTCCTTCTGTATCTTCAGAAGATTAGCCGCAGCCTCGTCGATCCTGTTGGTGCCGAGCTTGATTTCAAAGGCACACCATTCTCCTCCCGGAAGTGACACAACTGCATCGATTTCCCTGTTGCTGTAATCCTGGTAATGATAGAGACTTCCTCCGAATGACTCCGCGTAGATTCTGAGATCACGGACGCAGAGGGCCTCGAAAAGGAAGCCAAGAGTCTCGAGGTCCCCCATAAGGCTGTCCCTGTCCGCCTCCAGGAGTGCACAGGCAAGGGACGGATCAGTGAAATGCCTTTTCTCCTGCTGTCTCACCCTCACCTTCGACCTCAATGACGATGAGAAAGGCTTCTGGTTTTCCACAAGGAAAAGACGGGAGAGAGCATCTATGTATGACGCAATCGTGATTGTAGTGACATCTGTTCTGTCGTAAGCGGCCATGTCACTCTGAAGTGTCCTGAGGGAGGCAGTGGTCGATTCATTACGGGCAAGAGACTTCATGAGGGAACTTACCTTTGTTATGTCACGGTATGTTTCATCTATCTCGTTTATGTCACTGTTGAGTACGGTTTTTATATACTCCTTCGGCATGAGGGCTGCCTTCTCCAGGGAACAGTCCTGATTGCCTGGCCAGCCTCCCCTGATTACCGCATCAATCAGCTCATCGAGTGTCGGCTGTCCGGTGACAATTGTCTCCAGCTTCCCGCTGCATAAGTCACGGAGGGAGACAGAGCCGGAAGACCTTCCGCTTTCATACAGCGACATCGGCCTCATTCGGAGGGAGGCAATCCTCCCGGCCCCGCTGTGCATGACGCCTTTCCTGTTCGGCGTTGCGGAACCTGTCAGAATATACTTTCCCTTCTCGGGGGACTTATCCACTTCAAAGCGTACTGCATCCCAGATCGGGGGAACTTCCTTCCATTCATCGATGAGTCTCGGCCTTGCCCCCGGAAGTACCGCAGACGGATCCATCCGGGCCAGTGTTCTGTTATTGTAGTTTCCGGCCGGATCAGCCACATAGTATGCACTCGCGGCATGTTTCGCCCCGGTCCAGCTCTTACCACACCATTTTGCTCCGACGATATTGACAGCTCCGAATGTCTCGAGATAGGTCTCGAGGGTCTTGTCGATTATTCTTGGAATATAGTTCGGGTTATCCATTGTTCATGCTCCACACTGAAGATGTTAAAGAAAATTTCAGAAAATGGCAAAGTCATTTTACGAAATTCAATAAACTCATTTTATCAAATTCGGCAAAATCATTTTATCAAATTTCATAAAGTCATTTTATCAGATTTGGAAAATACAACAAAAAAAGACGGAACACGCTGTCTGTTTCCGTCTTTGAGTACTCATAATTTGAAGAATGATGGAGCCGAGCGGAATCGAACCGCCGTCTATGCCATGCGAAGGCATCGTTGTAC
>CAZGNN010000173.1:0-3915 GCA_964527335.1 uncultured Spirochaetaceae bacterium
CATTCCCAAAATCCAATTTACAGGAGGGGAAGAGGCTTCCCTTTCTCGCTTTCGGATATAAAGAGAATAAGGCACATTAAGACGTTTGTAAAGTCCTTTTTGTGCCTTTTTAATCAAAACGAGGAAATAATACTTTCCAACACAGAGAGAGCGTCCACCCCCTCAAGCCAGCAGACAACCAGGAATGCTGTTGCTGCCGAAACCAAAACGGTAAGAATCCATTTCATTTGTTACCTCCTCATTTCTTCGAGCTTGTCGCAGTAGCGCTCGTAAGCCTCGGCATATCTGTTGTCCGCCGCCGCCGACTGTCCCATGTCGAAACCAAAAACAAACACGGATATCAAGAGAGCGATCACTGCGATAACCGCCACGATAACATTTAAAACCTCTTCTGTTTTCTCACTCATAGTTACCTCCAAATAAATCCGGCTGTGCATCCGGTCTCTCTATGCCTTTCTTCTCGAACCATCTCCAAGCTGCGGAGAGAGCGGCCTCCCTCGTGTCGTATAAATCGTCCCAGAGAGGAGACGGATATGAACCATGACTGTCATATCCGTTCTTGCTTACCCACTGTACAGCCTCCACCCATTTATTGATTTCCGGAATCCAATAAAGATAGATGTAATTTCCCAGGATGCGATTATCCAAGCTGATTCTCTCCATCGCCTTTGACACCTTCTCGCCCGAATATTCCAGCCAGCCATAACCATTGTCTGTCAATGCTGATTCCGGAATCCCTCTCGAGAGAGCACGCTGTCGGACTCTCTCGTTCTCTTTCCTCTGATGTTCATCGTTTTCAATCATGGTCTCCTCCTTCTTTTTTTCATCTCACTCCATGCCTCTCTGAAACTTTTTTCACGTCGTCCAGACTTCTGACTAAATCATAACTCACGCCACACCGCCTGCATAAATTCTCGAACGTTTTCTGGTTGAGACTCTGCTTTCCTTTCGGAGTCTTGAACTCAAGATATCCGATACCGTCCGGCCACCAGATAACCATATCGGCCACACCGCTTACGAGCCCCGCTCCGGCAAGCTGCGACTGCATTATCTGACTTCTTCCAGCCGCTTCGTTCGGGACGCTGTGACAAAAGATTCCATGATCATGCAGCCACTTGAATCCCTCCGCTTGAATTTTCAATTCTTCATTTCTCATTTGCTTCATTTTCTCCTTTCTTCCTTGCTCAAAATTTCGCCACCTCCGTTTGCTCACTACTACCCCTCCCCCTTTAGGGGAGGGAGGTAGGTGTTGTGAGCAAAAACACGTCGGTCTGGTCAAACACTTGCTCACTAGTTTGCTCACTAATGCTCACTAGTGAGCAAACTCGAATTCCTACCTCCTTTTCAGTCCACTTTGACATACCATTCTCCCCTCTCAGCAGAGCGTAGATTTTCCCCGAAAACCACTCCGATTGACCCTTTTTCTCTAAGTCTGTTTCTTGCCTGTTTGTCGTCAATAGACTTCTTTTCTTCCGACAAGACATACTGCTTCGTAAACTCGATAAGCATTCCGGTTGGGACTCTATACCAGCCGTTTTCGTCCTTCTGAAGCCCCGCAGGACGAATAAAACAATCATGTAGAAATGTCTGCATACAGAAGAGCTCAGAGGAGTGAAAATCGTCAGTCTCGACGAGTACCACGGAACTAATTTCATCGCCGTCTTCGTCGTACCAGCCGATTTTGACAGGCTTCATTTCGAGGACTAACGGTTCTCCGATTTCAATATCCTTCTGCTTTCTCTGGGTAATTGTTATGATGTTCCCGAGCTTGTCGCAGGAGAATTCACAGTCGTTTGCACCACGAAGCGCTGACGAGCCTCTAGCACGGTTCTGAGCCTCCGGATTAACACCTGTATGATGCACGACTAAAACGAAACATTGATACTTCAGCGCCAGTCTCTTACACGCATCATTCCAGACTTCCATATCCGTTGCACTGTTCTCGTCTTTATTGCAGTGGCGATTGAGGGTGTCGATAATGATAATATCCGGCTTCCATCCGAGAGAGTCGATATCTGTTTCAATCTTCATCAGCCCCGCAGGCTCTGTCAGATAGACTGAGTCATTCGTGACGTAGAAGTTCCCAAGCGAAATGCCACCATGCTCAAGAGACCAGGCACGACCGCGAGGAGGGAATCCGGCATGACCTTCACCGCAACAGTAATACGTATTCCCTTTCTTGCATTTATGCCCGTGCCAGTTGCCGAGCCCCGAAGAGATTGTTGCTCCCACGTCCAGTGCGACAAAAGACTTTCCGCACCCCGGAGCGCCGTAGATCATACCGACTCCGACTTTCGGCAGCCATCCCTTGATAAGATATTCGACCGTCATCGGCTGCATGATCATGTCGTTCAACGAGCGGGAAAAACTCTGAGGCGTTAGAATCTTCCTAAGTGCATCCACGCCGTATGCTACGGCATAATCGTTAGCATCCATACCGACAACGGGAATAATAAAATGCGGAAACGGTTCTGCCGCTTTCTGCCCTGTGCCGGATTCGTCATTGTCCGCAATTACAACAGCCCCTGGATAATCCGGAGCGACATTCTTGATATTGTTTGCCTGCATCGCACAGATGACTGTCGCCCCAGTTGCTTCGTGGATTGAGGCCCCCGTTGCATAACCCTCACAGATATACGTTTTCTGTGAGCCGGGGATAATGAAGCGACCGCCCATCGGCGTACAGTCAGAATACCACTTCTTGAAACCGTCCGGCCCGATTGTTTGAATAGTCTGAAGGTTTCCGTCCTTGTCTGTCATTGGAATAACAAGAGCGGAATTCCATGCTTTCAAGTTGCCGTAGAGACCGACCTTCTTCCTATCCGTGTACGGATGCGACAGAATATCTGTGAATGTCGGCCATAGTTCAGCAAGATGCCCGAGAGCATTCTGTCTTCTCTTTCTGTCCTCTTCGGCAGCTATAGCCATAGCCTTTTCGATTTCGGCTTTCTGTTCCTCCGTAAGAGGCTCAGAGCCTTTTGACGAGTATGGAATTTTCTCTCCTGTTGCCCAGTTGCCGAAAGCTCCGGCAATCCCCCAGGAGTGCTCCGAGAGAATATACCAACCATTCTGCTTTCTTGAGTTCGGCAAACAGAATCGTCTATGCCTGCCGTCGCATACCGGCTCGATATTGACTCCGTATGCGTTATATATAGCTTCTGACGGGCTTATACCTTTCGGCGGTTCTCCGTCATACGTTATTATCTCCATCGATTAACCCCTTTCTTTTTTTTGTTTCTTCGACCTGCTCTTTTACTTCGTTATCCAGGTGCAGTTCTCTGAGAAAATCTTCTTTACTCATAGCTCCGACAATATCCGTAAATTTCGGATTCTTCTTGTTCGGACTGATGAAGAGAATTGCCGGAGGTGTAGCCATGTCGAGGTCGCAAGCGCACGCATCGAATCTGAATTCTCCCGTCATCGGATTCATGTACGCGTTCTTTTTCATGCCGACAAGGGAACAGTAGTTGTACATCTTTTGTAGGTTTCTACTGTACAGCCACTTTTTTTCCTTTATTCTGTCGTCGGAAATAATGTACTCCCGCACCTGCCGATCTTCGTTGGTTGTGAAGGTGACTTCCCATCTTTCGTAATGAGGTTCATTCTTCCCGATTCCTCTTTTCCATTCCCAGCTCTTGATTATTACGGGCTTGACTTCGTCGCCGTTGATAAATCCGGTATAGAGCTCGTACTCTTTGCTGTGCTTCGGGAACTGGTAACCGCACGAAGGGCACATTCTCACCTGGACTGGAAGCTGCTCAAGACAGGCGGGACAGGTCTTCATAGGTGCCACGCCGTTCCCTTTATTCTGTTTCGCAGATGCGACGACACTGGATATGAGTCCGTGCCTCTGAACATTTCCGGCAAAGTCCAGAACGAGGCAGTCATCTTTCCCTTCCGCGATGCGTAAACCTC
>CAZGNN010000174.1:0-3906 GCA_964527335.1 uncultured Spirochaetaceae bacterium
GTCGAAGGCCCGGGCTGGGACGGAGAGTGGTTCCTCAGAGCCTACGACGCCTTCAGCGAAAAGGTCGGAAGCCGGGAATGCGAAGACGGCAAGATCTACATCGAGCCTCAGGGCATGTGCGTGATGGCAGGTATCGGGAAGGATAACGGCATGGCCGAGAAGGCACTCGAGAGTACTCGTAAATACCTCGACAGCGAAGAGGGAATCATCCTCGTGCAGCCGGCTTATAAGGAATACCATCTCAACCTGGGTGAAGTCTCCTCCTATCCCCCGGGATACAAGGAGAATGCAGGAATCTTCTGCCACAACAATCCGTGGGTAAGCTCGGCAGAAGCATGCCTCGGACACGGAGACAGGGCATTCGAAATCTACCGCAAGATATCCCCATCCTACAACGAGGACAGAAGCGAGATAAGAAAGACCGAACCCTACGTCTACTGCCAGATGGTTGCGGGACGTGACGCCCCGAACAGAGGAGAGGGAAAGAACAGCTGGCTCACAGGCTGTGCAGCCTGGACATTCGTCAACGCAAGCCAGTTCCTCCTCGGCCTTACTCCCCGTCTGGAGGGTTTTGAAATCAACCCGGTACTCCCGAAGGAGATAAACTCCTTCACGGCAGAGAGAAGAATCGGAAAGAGCACCCTTCACATAAAGGCAAGGAGAGGAAAGGCATCCTCACTCACTGTCGACGGAGAAAAGATTGACGGCAGGCTTGTAACACTCAGCGGCAAGAAGGACATCTTCATCGAGGTCGAATATCTCTGAAGATTGACCTCTTACGGCCCCGCCGGTTAGAACAGCAAAGAAGGCACTGCAATAGCGGTCAGCCTACTTCAATCGCGAATTAGTCTCGCTCTCTTTCGACTCAAGGCGAGACTTTTTTATTTTTTTCCATATGGACAGAACCGCTTTCCACAGCCTGCAGAACGTCAAACAGAAATTTGAGCATCACTGTAAATTTCATATAGTCACCTCCTCTCACCCGCAGGATTTGAGGAGACACAGCCCGGGGGCGGTTGACACCGATAAGAAGGCTGACCGCCATTGCGTTCTTGGCGCCAGGGCCCGAAGACCCCACAGACATGCTTTCATGGAAAGCGACACATTTGCTATATGGTAACTCCTTGATTTACAAGCAAAAACCCCACAAAAACGGAACAAGCACATACATATAGGACAACAGGTATCCTATATGTCGTTCTAACTGTTCCATAGTATATGTTGTGATGATTTCCCGCAGAAGTGAAACGGAGAGAAATTAAAAGGGCTGCAACGGGGGATTTGTTGCAGCCCACAAAGGAGGGATTGAAGAAAAAACAATTTATATTCGCTTTTCTTGACTATAAGATAACCGCTTTACGTGACGGAATCTTCATGGTTTTCTGTAATAATTGTTAAGAATTATGAAGCTGAAGTGAAGAACCATTTTCCACCCTTCCGGAAGAGAAATACATAAAAAAGAAGATTTGATGAAGGTGGCACTCTGAGGGAGGAAACCCCTATCATACCGGAAGTCCGCACAGGCAGAGTAAACGGGCTGTAGAGGGAGATTATGCTGCAATTCTCAAAGGAAGGAAGCAATTCATATCCATACCTGTGTCTCCGCTTCAACCTTCACAACCTTCTCCTTCTCCGTCAGACAGAGAAAGCCTGCCGGCCGGAGCCGTACTCGGAAACGCTTTACAGAAAGAGCGTCGAAAGACACTTGGAAGGAGGTCAAAAGCACGTTCGGAACGGGTATTGAAAACATGAAGGAAGAATACGCCCAATACTCGGGCCTTACGGACTTTGGAGAAGCAGAGTCAGTCTATCCCGGCACGCCCGGAAATTCCAAGCATGAATACTGCTCAGTCTGTATTCAAGGACAAAACTGATGAAACAAATCCATCATGATTACGGAATCATTTCAAATATCCGCAGATTGCATCCATTACTGTCTGGACAGCATTGCAGGTATCATCAAATGGTATGTCTTTTGCATACTCATACTCACGGCTGTATTTATTCCACAGGCTCCGAAGCACATCGCTTTTGCGGATATCATCCATAATCGCAGGATAATCCGTGATTATTGAAACACTGCCTCTCTTCTCTGTTGTTTTGTCCAATGCCCTACTGAGGACCTCTTTATCACAGTCCATCCAGCGGAGTTTATGAAGAATATAGATATCGTAAAAATCCCTGGGTCTGGTATTTGCAATGTTACGTGAGAGAACAGTCTCCAGTTTTTCCGCCAGGATGGTTTCAAACGGATATGACATGAACCTGATTGTACGATCGTCGAACAGAAGAGAATACGAGCGTTCAACTTCATGAGGAGTTATGACATCACCGGTAGTGACATCGACCGTCAAAGGAACACTGATCGGCGGATAATTTGCCTTCAGAGATACACGAATCCCGGGATAATCATCGGTCTCTCGTATATCAGCAATTCCTGTAATTTCAAACTTCACATCATCTTCAACAGGGACAGAACAGATTTCATCAAAGATTTCACGGAGAGCTTCGTGCGTAAGAGTGAATCCCTTAATTGTCGTATCAAGATCCATTGTAGCCCTCGTATCAAGACCGACAATTGTTGAAATCAGGAATCCGTCTTTTAAAATAAAATTGTTTTGTACGATGAAAGAGAAATACGTTCCAGCAACCGTTCAAGCATGTAGTTCTGCATAACGAGCTGTGCTGAAATGTGTTTTTCCACTGCTTTCTTCTTGATAAATGCCTTCAGCTGCATTGCATTCCTTGTAATCACAGTAACACCTCCATATATCTCAGGACCTTTGGCTTCACGTGGAGAAGTTCGGCGTATTCCATAAGCAGATGAATATTCTTATTTCTTGATGCGGCATACCGCTTCATGGCATCCACGACAATCTGAATATCACTGCCGCTACCACGAAGAATGTCACACAGCGTGCGCTCCAGACAGTACACCCGTATCGGATTCCGTGACGGAGACTGTATCTCTATGATACCGGATTCATAATTTTCCCGGACAGCTCTTCTGACGGTGAGATTCTCACCCTTCAGAGACACTGCATTGTAACCCTTCGGAAAAGTCATAGTGTATCTTGTCGGAGTCCGGTCCGAGTATCCCAGAAGATACAGCGCCGTATCATGAGAATAGATTCCCCTGCTGTACTTCCTCTGCAGCAAATAAAAGTCATCTTCCCAGGCATCTGTTTTGACATAGAGACCCCGCCCGAAACGGGAAACTTTCCCCTTTCTGACAAGCTCCCGTAGGGCTTCACGGTATAATCCGGCCTCCACAACCTGTGCAGAAGTAATTGTACCGTCCTGTGATTCTTCCAGAAATTCTTCAATTTTTCTGCACGCGTTCATTTTACACCACCTTTTACATTCACACATTATTTTATATCAAAGTAATGTGTATATGTCAATTTTAATTAACCTTGTAACAACCGACAGAATTCTTTTCTCCCCTCATCTCGTATTCAGGATCTTCACTCCTGGTATCACATTTCATTCCCATGTAATCAATTCAACAGAGGTAATTGTACTCACATACAGTAAGATATCATCCTTGACCGTTGCTGAAGTCACAACAGACTCCGTTAATCAAAACGTTTTGCTCAGACACATTCCTCCTTATACATGGTTATTGGAAGGCTCCAGAAAGATGAAATTATTCCCTGGTCGTGGCACCAGAAATACACGTGGTCATAAGCATAGATTACGCACTGGATACCGGAGCAGATAACTTCCATAGATGTCCAGACTTTCAGCGCATGTTCCTGTCTAAGCTTCTAAAAAACTCTTGTCAGCAAGTGTTTTTTTCTATAAACTGAATGTACATACAGTATGTACACACATCAAAGAAGGAGGTAGCACTATGCTTGCAACACGTGTATTCCAGAACGGCAACAGCCAGGCTATCAGAAT
>CAZGNN010000175.1:0-3876 GCA_964527335.1 uncultured Spirochaetaceae bacterium
CCGATTGTAACATCGAAGCACACCTACATCGCACCATACGTCAACGCAGAGGAAGCACAGTACCTCGTAATCGAGGACAGCTTCGCGAACGGGAGGCCGGCTCTCGAAAGAAGCGGCGTCTACATGGCAGACCGCGACACAGTCAACAGAACAGAGAGAATGAAGGTCACGACATGCCTCAATCCTCTCCATACATCCCTTGCACTCTCAGGCTGCATTCTCGGTTATAAGCTGATAAACGAAGAGATGAAGGATGAAGACCTCGTGAAGATGATAAAGCGGCTCGGGTACATCGAGGGCCTTCCCGTCGTAACGAATCCCGGCATAATAGAGCCGAAGGCATTCATTGACGAAGTGATCAACGTCCGTCTTCCTAATCCGTTCATGCCCGACACACCGCAGCGCATCGCAACCGATACATCCCAGAAGCTTTCAATACGTTTCGGCGAAACCGTGAAGAGCTATATCGAGAACAGGATGGATCTTTCGACTCTTGAAGTTGTTCCTCTTGTCTACGCGCTCTTCATCCGCTACTGGATGGGACTCGACGACAACGGTGACGAGTTCGAGATATCACCAGACCCGATGACGGACGAGATAAAGAGCCTCGTTTCCGCGCTTAAGCTTGGCCGAAAGCTCGAAGACAGAAACGGCGTCGACGCTCTTCTCTCCAACGAGAAGATATTCGGCTACGACGTGACGAAGACAGCGCTCTACGGGACGGTTGTCAGAGATCTCGAAGGCATGCTTGAGAAGGGCGGTGTCAGAAAGACAATTCACGAAGTGGTAAATAAATAAACACAATATTTTATCTTATTGAGGGGTTTATAAGATGAAAACACAGTATGACTGTATTGTGATAGGCTCAGGGGTGGTGGGGTCAGCCGTCGCCCGTGAGCTTTCGCGTTACAGACTCAAGACGGCAGTTCTGGAGAAGAACTGGGATGTATGCAACGAGACAAGCGGACGTAACTCCGCTGTCGTCCACGGCGGCTTTGCAAACCCTGTGGGGAGCATGAAGGCAAAGTGCTGCGTTGCAGGTAACAGGATGATGCAGACGCTCTCGGACGAGCTCGGCTTTCCGTTCAGGCGCTGCGGCAAGGTGCTTGTCGGCAACACCGAAGAGGACAGGAAGCAGCTGGAGAGAACACTCGAACAGGGAAAAGTCAACGGCTCCACGGGGCTGAGGATGATAGATAAGGAAGAGCTCCACAGAATCTGTCCCGCAGTCGTGGGAGAATTCGCACTCCTGAGTGAATCGAGCGGTATCATGGACCCGTTCCTTTATACGATTTCCCTTGCGGAGAACGCGAAGAAGAACGGCGTCGACTTCTTCTTCGGCCATAAGGTCACGGGAATCGAAAGAGGAGACGGCCTCTACATTGTCAGAACAGAGAACGGCGATGAGTTCGCCACGCGCTGGGTTGTAAACGCGGCAGGTCTCGGAGCCCAGGAGGTTTCCTCATTCGTCGGCCTTACCGACTACAGTGTGATTTACTCGAGAAGCAACTACATCATCCTCAACAAGAGAATGGGAAAGCTTCTTCCGCTTCCCGTCTATCCCGTACCGTCGAATGTGTACATGGGAATCCACATCACACCGACAATCGACGGTAATGTCACGATAGGCCCTGATGCGGAGAATACAGAGGACCCTCTCTACTACGGAGTACCGGAGGGTAAGATAGAATCCCTTGCAGAGGAGGGCGCAAAGCTCTGGCCTCATATATCGCCGCGTGACAGAATCCGCATCTTCTCGGGAATCCAGCCGAAGGCAGTTGACGAGAACGGCGCCGTAATTGACTGGCAGATAGACATTTTTGACGATAAGGCTCCGAAATTTGTTTCCTTAGTCGGAATAGAGTCTCCGGGACTTACAGGAAGTGTTCCCCTTGCCCAGTACGTTGTGGAGAAAATGAAGGAAAGGGAGGACTTCGTCCCGAACCCGGACTTCGACCCCACGAATCCGAAGAGTGTAAAGTTCTCCGAGTTATCCGACGAGGAGAAGAACGCCCTCATAAAGGAAGACCCCGACTGGGGTGAAGTCGTCTGCTCGTGTGAGGAGATAACGAAGAAGGAAATCATCAATGCCATCCACAATCCCCTCGGAGTGAATACACTCACGGGAATCAAGTACCGTACGCGTGCGATGATGGGACAGTGCCAGGGCGGCTTCTGCCAGATGAAGATATATGATCTCATAGAGAAGGAGACGGGAAAGAAGAGCTCGGATATCTTCTATTCGTTCCCCGGCTCATGGGTCACGAGCGGTGAGATGAGGAGGGAAGAGAAATGAGCAGAAAAGTTGACTGTGTTGTTATCGGAGGCGGTCCTGCAGGACTGAGCTCCGCACTCGCCCTCTACAGAAGCGGAGTGAAGGACATCGTTATTCTCGAGAGGGAGTCGGCACTCGGAGGAATTCTGAGGCAGTGCATCCACGACGGCTTCGGCCTCGACAGGTTCGGTGAGAATCTCTCCGGCCCGGAGTATGCATCGCATTTCATCAGGGAAATCGAGAAGGAACATATTCCTTATATTACCAATGCCACTGTCATGAACATCACCCCCGATCGTCACGTCACAGTCTCGACAAGGGAAGGCGTCACGGAGTATGAGGCGAAGGCCGTAATCCTTGCAATGGGATGCAAGGAGAGAAGTGCGGGAAGCATCGCACTACTCGGGGAGAGACCCGCCGGTGTATATACGGCAGGAACAGCCCAGGCGTACATGAACCTCTACAACAGGATGCCGGGAAAGAATGTGATCATCCTCGGAAGCGGTGACATCGGGCTCATCATGGCGCGCCGACTCACGCTCGAGGGCGCGAAGGTAAGTGCCGTCTTCGAACTCATGCCATCTCCGAACGGACTACCGCGTAATATCGTCCAGTGTCTCTATGACTACGACATTCCTCTCTATCTCAACCATACGGTGACGAAGATTTACGGAAGAGAGAGAATCGAAGGTGTCGATGTCAGCGAAGTGGACTCCTCACGCCGCCCGATTCCGGGAAGCGCGAAGTACTATCCGTGTGACACTCTCATCCTCTCGGTGGGACTCATTCCCGAGAACACTCTTCTCGAGAATGCAGGAATAATGATAGACCCGTCCACAAGCGGGGCCGTCGTCGACGAGCATTACGAGACGTCACTGAAAGGTGTATTCAGCTGCGGTAACGTTCTCCACGTCCATGACCTTGCGGACGCAGTCACAAGGGAGAGCGAGAATCTCGCTTCCTCCGTGAAACGCTACCTCGACGGCGAGGTTAAGAAGACCAGAGACCTCCCCGTGAAGAAGGGAAACGGTATCGGGCACGTGATTCCGCAGAGGATAACATCCTCCGACTCCTTCCTTCTTTCGCTGAGAGTCAGAAGCCAGTTCTCGCCGTGCACGATTGCCCTGACGCAGAACGGCCGTACGATAGCCGAGAAGAAGATAAGGAAGGCAATCCCCGCGACGATGATCGAGATGGAAGTCGACGGTTCTCTTATCGAGGACGAAGGTGAAGTGGAGGTGAGTGTACTATGACAAAGCTCTATACATGCATATGCTGCCCGAACGGCTGCGACATCTATGTTGAAATCGAGAACGGAAAGTTCGTCTCCGCATCGGGAAACAGATGTAAAAAGGGAATAGACTACGTTACCCAGGAGCTGACAAGCCCGATGAGGACGATAGCATCCTCCGTTCTTGTCCGCGGCGGGGAGTTACCCCTTGCGTCGGTCAGAACTACGAAGGCGATTCCGAAGGACATGATCTTCCGTGTCATGGACGAGATAAAGAAGACCGTCCTCGACGCTCCCGTCGAAGAGGGAACGGTTATCATACACAATGTGTGTAACCTTCAGAGTGATATAGTTGTTACTAAGAGTGTAA
>CAZGNN010000176.1:0-3872 GCA_964527335.1 uncultured Spirochaetaceae bacterium
CTATGAACTTCTGCATGAGGACGCCGACTCTGTTTCTTCCGTATGGCGAGTAGGCGAGTACAGCCTCCGGGCTTTCGAAACTCTCTCCCTTCTCGAGTTTCCAGGAAAAGAGATCCGGGTTGATGCCGCATACCATGTGTGTGATTCCGTTTTCTCCCTGACAGATTGATGTGCGGTGGGCACCGGAGTAGACGAGGGACGAGAGGTATGTGTCCTTCCCGTTTTCGATTATGACTGTCGGGTCGGAGGAACCGCTCTGGATTGTGCGTGATTCGACTGTGAAGACGCCCTGTGTCATCACCCTTTCTGTAATGTGCTTTTCCCTTCCCCATGCCCCAGAGAGCGATGTGACCTTTACTCCTTCCGCCCTGAGATCGAGGGATGATGAACAGATGGAGTTGATTATGAGAGGTTCATCCGATTCGTTCTGGACAGCCGTGCGTCTTGTGATTACGTCTGCTCGGAAGAAAGCCGTGTAGTACGTCGTGAGCCTCACGGAGCGGGATTTGTCCGTATAAGTGACGGCAAGGGTCTCGGCTTCACCTTCGGTTGCGACTGCCTGCGGCATCTTCGCTCCCCTGAAGCGTACGATACCGGGTGTTATCTGGTGGGATGTGTATCTCAGATCCAGGGTTCTGTCGCCCTTTTCCCCGAGAGATACGGAGATGAGGGGAGTCTTGTAGTCTCCCTTTCCCTCCGTCGAGAATTCGAGGAGTGTGTCGTCAAGCGAGAACTCGCCGTATTCCCTTGTCGCGAGAGTCGACATGTGCGGGGCCTTGAGATGCTTCTCCCGTATCGCGGCAAGCGATGATGAGGGATCTCTCAGTTTCCGGCCGTAGTAGACATGCTCGGGATAGAGCGTGTCCTCGACGGAGAATATGTAGCTTGTGTTTTCCGTTTCGATTGAGAAAAGACCGTTGGAATATGTAATCATCTTTGTCCTCGCTTCTTCATGATATTCTACAGCAGAACTTTTTTACAACAAAGTAACCTTTGTGATTTTCATATGTTATTATATCTGTATATGGATATCAGAAGACTCTCCCTGTGGGAGGGAAGATACGCAACTTTCATGTCTAACGAAACCTTCCAGGCCCTGATTGAGGACCAGGGGGAAGTAATGCTGGAACTGAGCGTCCGCAATGCGGGCGGTGCACGCACATCTTCCCTCTGCCTTCCGTATTTCCGCGGTACGGGAAGCGGCGTCATGAGCGACGAGAACGGACAGTGGTGGCGCATGAGCCAGGGACTCTACCAGGCAGGCGGCGCCTACTTCAATTTCCCTTCCGGAAACGATGATCTGATAAACACCTCCAACACCTACTGGACACTGAGGCGCTACGGCACCGAGGACGAGTTCGGGGGAGTCTGGAAATACAGCGAGATGAAGTCGCGTCAGGAGGGTAACCGCTACAAGGCGGGAAGAGTTGACCTCATTCTTCCCGAAATGGATGTCATCTACACTGCAATAAGCATAACCAATACGGGGGAGAGTGACCTCTCCGGGAACGCCAAGTGGGTCTCGATGCTTTCTTCTCCTCTCATCGAAAAGGGAGCGTTCATCACCACCAACTCCCGTTCATTCTGTGTCTATCCCCTGACATACCGCGAAAGCGGAGTCAACCGCTTCGTACCGAACGTCGTCTTCGAGGACCTCAGGTACGCGCCGCTTCTCAGAGGCGGTACGGCCGATGCCGCAACGGTACCGTCCCCGACGGGAACATACGACTACATCATGGGCAATACCGACAGTGACACTGTCTCCTGGCTCAGCGTGATCAACCCGGGCGATCAGATGTGCTACTTCGTCTTCCAGCCGAAGAAGGAGAGCGAGAACGAATTCCAGTTTCCGCATTCGACCATCGGCGAGAACTGGTACGGAAGAATGGATTCCCCGTGGGCGCTCTTTGACGGGGCAACCCCGCAGACAAGGTCTCTTTCCCTCGGCTTCGCGGCCGGCGAAAGGGGAAGCAGCAACTTCATCCTCCGTCCCGGAGAGACGAAGGTGATGTACATCGCGAACGCCTATACGACAATCGACAATCCGCGTATCGCCGCAATGGGATTCTACCAGAACGACATCAGAAGCGACGGCTTCTACCTCAGGCGTACACGCACCCTCTCAGTAATAAAGGCCGATACCTCCTTCAGGGCAATAAGAAAGCTCTCGAAGAGAATATTCCTCAAGAGCTCCACAACTGAAGATACGGAGTGAAATCAGTATCTGTAATAGACCGTATCGAGAACGGCTTCGTATACATCATGATAGTGGACTCCGACGAAGGGCTGGAGAACAGTGAAGCCGATGAACGCACGTCCCGAGTATGAAACGCCGTCTTCGTTTTCATAGTGTGTCAGGGATCCGCTGAAACCGCATGTGATGCCCATCTGGACACGCTCGTTCTGCTCCGACTGCGGCGTGAACGTGTATGCAAGCGCAAAGCCCGCGCCGAATCCCGCCTTGTCCTTGTATTTGTACTCTGCGGCCGGAAGGGCAGCTTCGGGGCCAAGTATGAACGTTATTGAATTGCCCGGGGAGAGCTTGAGCGCGAAAGCGGGGCCGACTGCGAGATTGACGAGTGCCGAGTACCCCGTATCCTTTATTCCGTTAATCGGAAAGCCTGCCGTGATGTACGTTCCGAATCCGAGTGATACCTTGTCGCTGAGGGAGAAGCCGAACTGGTACTGGCTGTAGATTCCGGGAGAGGGAATTTCACCTGTCTCTTTGTCGAAACCGACGCTTCCCGCAAATATTATGTATTCCCTTGCCGCAGAGAGCGACGAGAGTGCGATTACTGCCGCAATGATGATAATCAGTATCTTCTTCATGAGGTAAGGATAGGAAGAGACCCCGATGCTGTCAATTATTATGGTTGACAGCCTGATATTTGAAAGAGAAAATAACTGAAGTGGGGTTTTACTATGGCAAAAGCTAAGAATGATGCTGCAGAGGCAGCAAAGGAAGTCCAGGTCGAGGAGACCAAAGAGACGAAGGAAGTTAAGGACGTTCATGAGCTCAGTTTCGTTCCCGAGAAGGGCTGGGGCGTCAAGAGACAGGGCAGTACAAAGGTCATCAAGTACTTCAAGACGAAGCTTGAGGCTATCCAGTACATTCTCAAGGTCTCCGAGAATCAGAAGACGAGAGTCGTTATCCACCTGAAGAACGGCAAGTTCCAGAAGTTCGATAATGCTGTCAGAGCTCTCGCTTATGCAAAGACAAGCTCCGAAGAGGAGTAATCTTTCTATTGACTAACACTGCCCGATTAGGGTATTGTTAGTCACACATTGGTGTTGTGCCCGAGTGGCCTAAGGGGACGGTCTGCAAAACCGTTTTTCATCGGTTCGAATCCGATCGACACCTTCGATGACGGCTCCTGTAAAAAGGGGTCGTTTTTTTTTCGGCCTTCTTCTGCTTTTCTGATTTTCTGTTGATGTTCCACGGTTGCTGAGTTATATTTTTATTTGGAGATAACTTTGTATTTTTATTAAGAAATCTCCAGATAAAATTAGGGAGCGGCTATGATAGGACGTAAAAAGGAAGTGGAAGAACTGCAGAGGCTTTACGAAAGGAACAGTGCGGAACTCGTTGCCATCTATGGACGAAGAAGGGTTGGAAAGACTTTCCTTGTTGATGAGGTTTTCGGTTCCCGCATCACTTTCCGGCATGCAGGGCTTGCTCCTGACAGCAGTGACCCCAAAGGACTTCTGAAGGCCCAGCTTGACCATTTCTATAATTCTCTTGTCCTGCAGGGAATGGAGGCATGTGATAAACCTGATTCCTGGCTTGATGCTTTCTTCCTCCTGGAGAGGTATCTGCAGAAAATAGACGAAGGTTCAAGACAGGTTGTCTTTCTCGATGAGCTTCCATGGCT
>CAZGNN010000177.1:0-3871 GCA_964527335.1 uncultured Spirochaetaceae bacterium
AGAGAATCCCTGTTGTAGGAGCTGTTCCCTGTCCTTCTCTTCTTCTCCGCGTCATATTCCTTGACGGCTACCGTTATGGGTCTCAGCGGTTCCTTCACGTTTTTCCCGAGTTCCTTCTGGGCTTCATCCCTGACCTTCAGAACGGAAAGCATCGTCCAGAAGGGATACTTGTCGGCTCTCAGCCACTCGTATCCTGTTCTGTAGGGCTTTGAGGTGAAGCTCTGGGTGAGCTTCTTTATGTATGGCTCCATATCCCCCGAATAGACGACACCGCCGTCTATCTCGGATGTGAATATCTGGAGCCTGTTCAGAAGATCGACGTCGCTCTCACTGATGACCGTCTTCGCTTCATCACCCTCTTTGAATTCATATATCACACTGTCATAGAGACAGACACTCTTCTCCGGTGAAAGGGGAAGTATCATGATGGTACCCTTGAGGACTGTAGGCCTGTCCTCGTTGCTGTACTTCACGAACTTCTTCTCGAAGTAGGGATTGATTACGTTGATCGGGGTCGCACCGACAATGAAGCTCTTCCCCTCGGGGGCATAGAGCATCCTGCTCTTGAGGTCAATGATGGGAAGAGACAGAAGCGGGCTGAATTTTGCAGCTGTCTTCAGATTATCGATGACTGTGGTGAGTGTCGGTTCTATTACCGTAAAGTAGTCAAGACCCTTGTACTCGTTCATCAGCTTCAGTACCTTCTCTCCCATGTATCTTGCGTATCCTGTCTTGAATGCCGAGAGGGATCTGACATATTCGAAGAAGAAAGGCTCCCTCTGGTCTGTATCGACTGCATCAAGCTTTGTCTTCTCTCCGCTTCTGAGTCCTGTGATGAGAGCTCTCGAATACTCTTCTATCTGGTTGATGAGTACTGCCGTATCTTCGGGAAAATGTGAGAGTTCAAGATAATAGAGACTGTCCACATCCACACTTCTTCCCTCTTCTCCCTTCTCGGGATTGCACCACATTACACTCTTTCCGTCTTCCGACCATCCCTTGATTATATCGCTGTTGACGTAATAGCCCTTGTACTTGTCTGCCATACCGCATCGTCTCCTCTCATGACAGCATATATGATAGTTCGGATTCTTTCCATCATGTTTCTGGGTCACTCGGTGATATAGCAGAAGTATAGAGGATATCACCTCCTATTTTCAGCTACGCAAGCCTGTTCGTCGCAGATCCTGCGAAAAACAAGTATATAATTCAACTTTTGTGCGTATATTAAAAATGATATAAGCACAAAAGTTTGAAAACACTTAACTTTCGTGCTTATATGGAATATAATATAAGCACGAAAGGATGGTGATAGCGATGGCAGATATGGAAAGTATGGTTCAGGAACGCGAGTATCTGACTCCCAGTATAGCTGCTGAGGCCGGCATTTCCAAATTTAAATTTTACCAATATGTTCGAAATAATAATTTGGAGCAGGTCGGACACGGCATCTATCTTGCCGGAGATAGCTGGACGGATGAGCTTTATTTGTTACATCAAAGATGTCCTAATGCTGTTTTTTCGCATGACGAAGCGTTTTATTATCACAATCTTACGGACAGAGAGCCGCTTATACACACAATGACCGTGTATTCGGGATATAACACGCACAGACTGACAGCAGGTGGCGGCTGTAAAGTGTACAACGTAAAAAAGGAACTCTTGAATGTCGGAAAAATCACGGTCAAAAGCAACTGCGGAAACGAAATCCCCATGTATGATCTGGAACGGACGCTCTGTGATCTGATTCGCAGCAGAAATTCCATTGAAGTTCAGGAGTTTAATTCGGTTCTTAAATCATATGTGTCCAGAAGAGACAAGGATTTGAATCGGCTTATGGAGTATGCAAAACTGTTTCGTGTGGATAAAGTGATGCGCAGGTATATGGAGGTGCTATTGTAATGCAGCTTACACCAGATCAGGTAAAGGGACGCATCAAAAGTGTTGCTCAGAAGAACAAGGCGGACGCAAGGACGCTGATGCGAATTTATATGATGGAGCGTTTCCTGGAGAGAGTCTCCGTTTCAAGGTATAAGGACAATTTTGTGATAAAAGGCGGAATGCTTGTGACGGCGATGGTCGGCGTGGCGCTCAGATCCACGATGGATATCGACACAAGCCTTAAAAATCAAAATCTTTCTGCCGAGGACGCACAGCGGATTATCACAGAAATCAAGGATACCGACATTGAGGATGGCGTGACCTTCGAGATTAAGGAAGTCTCGAATATCATGGATGAGATGGAATACCCCGGCATCCGGTTTACAATGAATGCGGTGCTGGGCAAGCTGATCACTCCGATGAAAATCGATATCTCAACGGGAGATGTGATTACACCGAGAGCAGTTGAGTTTTCATATAAGCTGCTGCTTGAGGATAGGTCAATTTCTCTGTGGTCGTATAACCTTGAAACCATACTCGCTGAAAAGCTTCAGACAGTGCTGGCAAGAGGCGTTCTTAATACCCGCATGAGAGACTTCTATGATATCAAAACACTGCTTGATATTTACGAGCAGAAGATTGATGAGGGTGTTTTGAAAGCCGCCTTTGATGCTACCTGCAGAAAAAGGGGTACAGAAAATCTGAAGACGGATGCCCCACGAATCATAGCTTCCATCGAAAGCGATGGACAACTACATACTCTGTGGGAAGCCTATCAGAAAAAATATCCTTATGCGGCTGAGATCAGCTTTGCGGATATCATTGAGAGTACGAAAACCCTGTCAGAGAAAATTCGATAACACGAGATAAGAGAATCAGAAACTACCCTGTCGGTTTCAACGCCGATGGGGTATTTTCATGCCCAAACGCCGCTTATATGCATGAGGAAGTAGCTGATTGAAAGAAGCCTGTTTGCAATGTCCGTATCGAATACGGTCGTAAGGTCTTCCCTCAGGCAGCATGAACCGCCTGCCTTCTCGAGAAGGAGACTGTTCCCGCAGATACCTGTCAATTTTGTTTTGGTTCTTTCGTCAAAATAATCTTTCCATATAGGTCCACAGAGAAAATCAAGCATTATTGTCACGGTCTTCATTGTTATTTTCTTCTCCTGTTTCATTATATGTGGTTTCTGGAGTCTCTGGGAAATTCTTTCTGATGATAACGAAAGAGACCTGTCCCTCAGTGGAACAGGTCCCGTGATTGTTATGTGGGGTGGCAATCAGCCGACGTTGGCCTTGCTCGACTTTATCCAGCCGATGATGGGGCCGACGCCTGTGATGACGGTGCCGTTTACGACGAGTGTCGGTACGCTCTTTATGCCGTACTTCTCGCTGAGAGCCGGCTGATCCTCTGCGTCGATGAGTGTGTACTCGATGTTAGCAGAAGCCAGCTGTCTCTTTGCGTTCGGGCAGTTGGGGCATGTCTTTGTCGTGAAGAGGAGGATTTCGTCCTTCTTCTCGCTTTCTGCTGTCTCCTCTGCATTGTGCTTTCTCGGGTGTCTCAGCTTCGACGATGCGATATCATACTCCCTTCTTTCCTTGAACTCCTCGCTCTTACCGACGTTCCAGTTCTGGACCGGGCGGTAATATCCTGTGATACGAGAGTAGATCTCTGTCTTTCTTCCGCAGACAGGGCACTTGTAGACTTCGCCTGCAAGGTATCCGTGCTCCTGGCAGATTGAGTATGTCGGACTGAGCGTGTAGTACGGAAGCTCGTAGTTCTCCGCAATCTTTCTCACGAGTGTTGCTGCTGCCTTCCAGTCGGGGAGCTTCTCTCCGAGGAACGTATGGAATACCGTTCCCGATGTATAGAGTGTCTGAAGCTTGTCCTGGATGTCGAGTGCCTCGAATACGTCATCCGTGTACGATACCGGAAGATGCGAGGAGTTCGTGTAGTACGGGCTCTTGTCATCTGCCGATGCCGTTATGAT
>CAZGNN010000178.1:0-3869 GCA_964527335.1 uncultured Spirochaetaceae bacterium
AGGAGAACGATACCCTCGAGTTCGGATTCCATGTTCTCTACATCATTTTTCTTCTTTCCTGCGATTTCGAATATCTTCATGGAAATGAGTGAGTACCTTTCGGTTCCCGTTATCTTCTCGAGGATTCTGGACTTCTCGTTGCCGTTCGCCTTCATGAATGCCGCGAAGTTTCCCTGACCGAGTATGACGGTACGGGAGAAACGCTCCCAGTCAAGACCTGTCACTTCCTCGACTGCCTTCTCCCATTCGGTTTTGTTCCTCGCAATTCTTTCTTCGTCATCGCCCGAGACAAGTTCGACAAGAGGCGCCTGCAGAATGCCGTTACGGGACTTTCTCTGCGACCAGGATGACCTGTACTTCTTCCCCTTCTCGGTGAAGATCACTGTGGATGAACAGCTGTTCGAGTCCCTGTTCATTATCTCGTTCACGGACTGTGAGATGTTCCTGAAGCGTGCTGTCCTTCCGTAGAGGCCGAGTGATATCGCATCAAGGATTGTGGTCTTGCCGCTTCCCGTGTTTCCCGTTATGAGGAAGATTCCCTCGTTCTCTATCGCCCTGTCAGTGAAGTCTATCTCGTGCTTTCCCCTGAGGTTGTTTATGTTCTCGAATATGACCTTCTCAATTTTCATCGCCGTTCCCTCCGTCAACCTGTCTCATGACTTCCCTGAAGAGGGCGAGCATCTTCTCTCTTTTCTCACCCGTGCATGCGTTATCTTGAAGGAGTGCGTCGAAGACGTCCTCCTCCGTCATCGAGGAAAGGAGCCGGACTGATTCGCTCTCTGCCTTGAGTCTCTCTCCGTCTCTGACGTTACGGCTTATGAGAACCTCGAGTTCCGATCCGGCGAGTATTTCCTCAGCCTCCTTACGTAGGGTTGACGCCCCCTCGGAAGATGTCAGGAGGATGGTGATCCATCCCTTTCTCTCTTCATCCCTGAGTCTCCTCACTTCATTTTTCACTGTCTCTGCGTCACCTCTGACTGTGATGAGTTCCCTCTTTACGGGAACGCAGACTGTCTCGACGACAGTCTCCTCTCCGTAAGAGCAGTCGGCAATAACGACGCTCTTACTGTACTTCGCCTCGTCGAATGTCATCGCTATCGGGGAACCCGAATAGCGTACTGTCCCGCTTCTGTTGAGGGACTGGGGTTTATGGATATGGCCGAGTGCCACGTAACTGAGGCCTTTGTCGAAGATATCGGCATCGACTGTGCCGAGGCCTCCTATATAGAGCTCCTTGTTCTTCTCTCCCTCGCTCGTTGCTCCCGACACCGAGAGATGTCCGGTGGCGATTATCGGGAGATGAAGGTCCAGTGCCTTCGCCTTTTCATACATGTCGCGGTAGAGCCGAGTGATTGCAGCCTTCAGTCTGTCCTGTCCCTCCTCTATAGTGTCACAGAGGAAAGCGCGTCTCATCTCGCCGTCACGGGGGAACGGAACGGGAAGGATTATTCCCCTTCCCTCGAGCACCAGGGGCTCGAGATTCACGAGGGAGCTGTACACGTGGATATTCAGCCTCTTCAGGATACCCGACGAAGCGGAGAGAAGTGTCGCGGAGTCATGGTTCCCGGCTATAACCACAACATCGCTGCAGCATGTGTCCCTGAGGGACGAAAGGAAGTCGTAGTACATGTTCTGGGCTTCGTTCGTCGGTACTGCGGTGTCGTAGATGTCTCCAGATATTATGAGGGTATCGACAGAACGCTTGTTGATGGTGTCTCTCAGAAACGAGAAGAACGATGTCATCTCGTCGCGTCTCGATTTGTCCGAGAGTGTTATCCCGAGATGCCAGTCGGATGTATGAAGTAGTCTCATTGATTGGTCTCCTTATATCAATGTAGCTCAAAAGGAAACGGAAATTGCAGATTTTATTCGATTATTTTTCTGTCACTCCGGAAATCTCAGATAATAGCAGTCGTTTCCCTCCATTGTCTCCGTTTTCCTGAAGCCGTGTCTGAGGTAGAAGCGTTCCGCTCTGATGTTATCCTTATGGCATCCAAGGGCGATGGGGCGCCTGCCGTAGTCACGGTAGACAAGCTCTATTGTCCTTTCCAGTATTTCCCCGCCGATTCCGCGGCCGCGGTATTCCCTGTCGACGACGAATCCCATCAGACGGTAGAAGGGCTCCTTTCTCATCTCGGGCGGATCCGTCGGCCATGGAAGTGCCTCTCCCAGGAGAATGAGAGCGACAGGCTTTCCGTGACACTTCACGACATAGGTATGCCCTATGCAGTGATGTTCAAGGCCGTAATCCGTAATGCTCATGATGGTTGAAGCGGTATCGACAAAGGACTGAGGTATGTCATCCCGCTTGATACTGCAGGCATCGGGATAGTTTCTATGTGTCAGTTCTTCGAATTCCATATCCATCATTGCGCCGTACCTTTCCCGGGACTCATTCTGCAGCACAGATGTCAGCAGTTCAAGAAGAAATGACTCACGGTTCCGTCTCAAGACGCTAATAGTCAAAATTGTGATATGAATCAAACAGCCTCAACAGTGGTAGATTGAATACCGGAGGCTGAATAACAATATGATTCTTCACGTACTTGCAGAAGCAGACCGCTGCTTTCAGTGCAAAAAACCCATGTGCCAGCTCAACGGCTGCCCTATTCACACACCCATTCCCCAGATGGTTCATCTTCTGAAGGAAGGAAAACTCAGGGAGGCGGGCAACATGCTCTTTGCAAACAACCCTCTCTCCGTCGTATGCTCTCTTGTGTGCAATCACCAGGCTCAGTGCGAAGGTCACTGCATCCAGGGAAAGAAGGGACAGCCTGTTCACATCTCGTCAATCGAGAACTACATATCCGACACATGTCTTGACCAGATAAAGATAGACATTCCCGAGTGGAACGGTAAAAGGATGGCAATAATCGGGGCAGGCCCCGCAGGCATCACTGTCGCCATCGAGATGGCGAAAATGGGATACAAGGTCACGATCTTCGACGCCAAGGACAAGATCGGGGGAATCATGCAGTACGGCATCCCGGACTTCAGACTCCCCAAGTCCATCCTCTCCAGATACAATACCCTTCTGAGGTCAATCGGTATCAACATAAGACCCAACACCACCATCGGCGGTGCCCTCGAAATCAAGGATCTCTTCCGTGACGGCTACAAGGCCATCTTCATCGGTACCGGCGTATGGAGACCGAAGAAACTCGGAATAAAGGGAGAAAGCCTGGGTAATGTTCACTTTGCAATAGATTTCCTCGCAAACCCGGATGCCTATCATCTCGGCGACAATGTCGCAATCATAGGGGTGGGCAATACTGCAATGGATGTCGCACGAACCCTTCTGAGAAAGGGAACAAGACACGTCACACTCATTGCGCGCCGCAACAAGATCGACTCCAGCGAGGAGGAGGCAGAGTACGCAAAACTCGACGGTGCAGAGTTCCTCTATTCGAAGAGAACCGTCGAAATCACTGACGACGGACCGATTCTCGACGAGAACATACTCGACGAGGAAGGGAATATAATCGGAGAGAAGAACGAGCCTGAGCTCTTCAGGGCAGACTCGACTATCATCGCCGTAAGCCAGGGCCCGAAGTCAAAGCTCGTCAACACGACAAGGAACCTCCAGGCCTCCAAGAACGGTCTGCTCCTGACAAACGAGAACGGAGAGACTACATGCCCCGGAGTCTTCGCTGCCGGTGACGTCGTACTCGGAGCAAAGACAGTCGTCCAGGCTGTTTCCTATTCGAAGAATGTCGCTGTTGCCATCGACAGCTACATCCAGAGCCTTCCCGAGGATTACGTATCCCCCCTTCTGAAGGACGAGGAATGAAAAAGGAAGAGAGGCCGCGGTAAGGAGACTGCGGCCTTTCTCGGCAGATACCTTGAAGGAAACTTCGACCGGAATGCAG
>CAZGNN010000179.1:0-3859 GCA_964527335.1 uncultured Spirochaetaceae bacterium
GAGTAATGTGTCACAAACCCCTTTTTAGGTCAATCTGCTTTTTCCACAATTATCGCATCGAAGGGACACATCTCGTGACAGCAGTAACAGCGTATGCACTTTGATGTGTTGATGACGACTTTCTTTCCCGTCATCTCCAGGGCCTTTGCCGGACAGATTTCGATGCACTTACTGCACTGTCTGCATTTCGTGCTGTCGAAGACGGGAGCCTTCCTCTCCCTTGTCATATCCCTGTCGCTGTGGCGCCTGAGGTAGGGAAGGAGGAGTGCCGAGATAAGCCCTCTCTTCTTCACCGGTACCCGTCTGAAATCCGGGATGATGATATCTTCCGGATTGAGGAGAGGAAACTCTCCATCCGTGCATCCCTTCTCGTTCTTCTCCGCAACGAAGAGAATCGGGATGTCCTTTGGGTTGTATCCCATGATGACGGCTTCCGCCCTGTCGAGTGCGAGGGCCGATGAGGAGCCGAGAAGAAGTCCCGTCTGCCTGAGAGTGCCGTTGGCGGGTCCAGCCCCCTCCATACTGATTATACCGTCCATGACGGAGTACTCGGGTGTATGGGTGTGATAGATATCGAGTATGACCTGGGCAAAGGAGAGGGGAGAGCGGGCCTTCAGATGCATCGGGCTCTTGTTGAGTCCCGGGACCGTGCCGAACATGTTCTTCACACAACCCGTTGCGCCCATGAGCTGATGGGTCTTCATCTTGCTGACGCTTATGACGACGTCTGTGTCCTCGAGGTAGTGGGTCTGGACGACCTTTATTCCCGTACTCAGCGTATGGGGAGTAGGGGAGGAGAGAAAGTCTACCCATTCGACTCCCTCCTCGTCACACACTTCCCCGATCCCGCACCCCCTCGCGCGGAAGTTCGGACCGGGAAGCCCCGGGGAGTCGCCGACGATTATTTTCCCGGCTCCCTTTTCCTTCAGTATTTCAATGACAGCCTTCACGACAAGAGGATTTGTAGTGATGTTCCTCTCCTTCGGTGCGTCCGACAGGACGTTGGGCTTTACAAGAACGTACTTTCCTCTTACGTCTGGAAAATCCGTCACGCTGACGATTCTGTCGAGTGTATCCTTTATGAGAGGGTACTCGTACCTCGGGCACCTTTCGATTCCGACCTTACTCTTCATCTTTTACCTTCTTTCTCAAAAGACACGAATACATCGGCCCCAGTCCGCCGCACGTGTCGGGGAGTATGAGAGTGCCGTGCGCTCTTTTCTCACCGCCGTTCGTGACTTCCGTTTCTTCGACTTCGTCGCTGTGCCTCTCGAAGAGCTTTGTTATAACATCCTCGTTCTCGCCGCTGTTTATCGAGCATGTGGAGTAGAGAATGTATCCTCCCTCCCTTACGGCCATCAGTGCCGACGAGAGCATTGCGTACTGACTGACGCTGAGTCTCTTCGGCCGGGAGGGGGACCACTCTGAAAGATATTTCATGTCATTCATCACGTGCCTCTCGCTCGAGCACGGGGCGTCAAGGAGAATACAGTCGTATTCGTCCTTCTCGTAGAGCCCCCAGCTCTCGGCGTTGAACCCAGTGATTTTTATATCGACCGAACACTGAGGAAGACAGGACGAAAAGACGTCCTTCATTCTTCTCCGTCTCTCGGGGGATCTGTCATTCGACGTGAGGCTTCCTTCTCCCCCCAGTGCGAGTGCGAGCACAAGGCTCTTTCCTCCTGGAGCCGCACACATGTCGAGAACCTTCATTCCCGGTCTTACGGGAAGAAGGGACGCGGTGAGGAGTGACGAGCGGTCCATATAATAAGGAGAGGAGAGTCCTTCGGGTGACACCTTCTCCTCAGTCTCCCTGAGGAGTGCCTCCCTGAGGGACGGCCAGCGGGGACCGTAGAGCGAAGAGTAGAAGGCTTCGAACCTTTCCTCTCCCGTGGTGCTGTTCTTCCTTTTCGCCATATCAGATGAACCAGACACAGATCAGTGTCGACACGATTATTCCGAGGATCATGCCCCAGAGAACCTGAAGCTTCGTGTGACCCACCAGAGTCTTGAGGTGTTCCTCCTGGAAGGCATCCTTGCTGAACATGTCGGAGAGAACCTTCGACCAGCGGTTCAGTGTCTGTGCCTGCTTTCCGGTCTCGAGCCTTACGTTCGTCGCATCGTTGAAGACGATGAGTGCGAAGAAGAGGGAGAAGACGAAAAGCGTGGAGCCGTAGCCCTCGGTCAGGCCGATTCCGTTCGCCAGTGCCGCAACGGATGCCGAGTGAGATGACGGCATTCCGCCGTTCGTCGTGAACGGCTTGAAGGAGAAGTGATGATTGATTCTCGCTTCGACGAAGCACTTTGCAAGCTGGGCAACTCCCATCGACACGAGGGCTGACCAGAATACCGGATTGGCAAAGAGGTTATTGTTCATTCGGTAATTCTAACAGTGCTTGAATCATCTGACAAGGGTTGAAGAAAAAGCTGAGGGGACCTAACATCTCCCCTATGGATAAGAGAGTACCGGTCGGGAAACTGGCATTTGTTTCATTTCTGTCGCAGTTCGCAATCGTGAAGTTCAACTTCACTCTTGTGTATTATCTGAGGGAACTCGGGTTCTCGTCAGGCGATATCGGGATAGCAACCTCCATCTACCCCATAGTCTATCTCCTTGGGTGTCTCTTCCTTCCGTCGGTTGCGAAGAGCGTGAACCGCAAGATGAGGATCATCCTCTCCCTTCTGGGAATGGCCCTGTCCGTTGTTCTCTTCTCCCTCGTGAAGGAAAGGTGGGCCATATACCTCGTGCTCTTTCTCTACGGCTTCTGGCAGTCCCTGCTCTGGACGAACATGGAGACCTGGATTACCACACCCGGCGGAGAAAACAGGAATTTAACGAAGACACTTACGCTCTTCAATCTTTCCTGGTCATCGAGTGTGGGACTGAGCAACCTCATCGGGGGAATACTCGTGAGTGTGTCGTACACGCTCTCCTTCGCTGTCGAAGCCGCCGTCTTCCTCATCGCCTCCGCTCTTGTCATCTCTGCGTACTATAAGGGAGACGAAGAAAAGACAGAGGAAAAGACGGAGGATGGTGACGAGCCGTTATCTCCATACCGCTTTCTCTCGTGGCTCGGCATATTCATTATATATACGGGTTACTCGATGGTAATCGTGGTCTTTCCGCAGTACGGCCTCGATTTCCTCGGTTTCTCTTCTTCCGTCAGCGGAAGACTCCTCTTTCTGAGAGGGGTATCTGTATGTATCGCATTCCTCATCCTCAGAAAGTACACATTCTGGCAGAAGGGAAAGGGCGCGATAGTCTTCATGCTGGCTTCATTCACCGCTCTTACATATATGTTCAATATGGTGAGAAGCGAAGCGCTTCTGTCAATAATCTTCGTTGTCTACGGCTTCATATTCGCTCTCGGGTATGACCTCTCGATCTTCCACTCTGCCGAGGGCGGAGGAAAGAGGCATACGAGGATGGTCATACACGAAGTTCTCATTACAGCCGGAACGACTTTCGGTTCCTTCACTGGAAGCCTTGTCTATGAATACCTCTCGTTCTCTTCTCTTGTGACCTCGGTGACGGCAATCGGAGGGATTGCTTTCGTTTTATCTCTCATATCTGGAAGGAAAGGCAATTGCCGTTGAGACGCTGAATCTGTAAACTTGTACCCATGAGATACGACACAGTAATAATCGGGGCAGGTCCCGGCGGCATATTCACGGCATACGAACTCAAAAAGCTCAGACCTGAATTGAAGGTTGCGATAATCGAATGCGGCAATCCGCTTGAAAAGCGTAAGTGCCCAATCGACGGCGTCAAGATAAAGAGCTGCATTCACTGCACGCCTTGTGCCATCATGAACGGCTTCGGCGGTGCCGGAGCATTCAGCGACGGCAAGTACAACAT
>CAZGNN010000180.1:0-3852 GCA_964527335.1 uncultured Spirochaetaceae bacterium
TACCCCATGCGTGCAGTAAATATGCAATTAGATGACTTTTTCTCCTCATACATGCCTTCCCTCTCGTCGTCTCTGAGAGAGAACAGACTCGAGAGGATGACACTGCTTCTGGAGAAAATCGGGAATCCCGAAAAGAGACTTAAGACCATCCATGTAGCCGGGAGCAAGGGAAAGGGAACGACGGCGACGGCACTCTCCTACCTTATCTCGTCACTGGGATACAGGACGGGACTCTTCCTTTCGCCGCACGTCTATGACATAAGGGAGCGCTTCACGCTCTCCTCATCGTTCTTCAGCGATGAGGAATATCTTTCTGCACTCGATGAACTCAAGGATCTAATATCAGATTTCACGCTTCCGGAGCGTCTCGGAGCACCGCTTCCGACAACATTCGAACTCTATACGGCATACAGCTACCTTCTCTTCCGTCGTACCGGATGCGAATGGGCCGTCATAGAAACAGGAATGGGAGGAAGACTCGACGCGACGAACACGCTGCGCCCGGAAGCTTCGGTCATAACGAAGATAGAACTCGAACACACACAGATTCTCGGCGACACACTCGAGAAGATTGCCTCGGAGAAAGCGGGAATAATCAAGAAAGACACCCCATCCTTCGCTCTCAACCAGTCAAAAGAGGTACTTGATGTATTCAGAGAGAAGGCCGAGAGTCTTTCTTCTCCCCTTCACATATTCACGATGCCTCAGCTTGAATCCAGGAACGGAAATTTCAGTTATCTCGGGTGCGAAGTGAAGACGGACTATGCAGAGGAGGACATAAGAACGCTCGACACAGCTTATGCCGTCTATATCCTCTCCACGCTCGGATTCGACATGAAAGGAAAAATCTTCGACTTCACGTCCCCCTCCTTCCGTCTTCCGGGACGCCATGAAGTTCGGACCGTTTCCGGACACCGTATGATACTCGACGGCGCACATACTCCAGAATCAATGGGACTGCTGACGAAGGCTCTTGAAAAGGAAAACACGGAGGACGGAACGCTCATCTTCTCTTGTGCCCTCGACAAGGACCACCGTACGATGGCGAACGAGATAGTCCCCCTCTTCAGACGGGTAATCGTCACATCCACCGGTAAGTGGAAGAAATCGGATCCCGGGAAAATATATGAAGATTTCTCCCGGATGTTTCCCCATAAGGAGATTATGCTTATCTTAAACCATGATGATGTGATGAGGACGGCACTCGAGGTGACCCCTCTCCCGTCGGCAATCGTCGGAGCGGGATCGTTTTATCTTCTCTCCGAACTCGACAGGGCAATCAAGGACGGTAACTATGGCGATTAACTGGCGTGAACTCGAACTTCTTCTTTCCGAAATGCCTCTTGAGGAGAGCTACATCCAGGATGTGACGGAGCACAGCTATCATTCATTCACACTCTCCCTCTTCCATAAGGAAAGGAAGGCCTGGTACCTCTACAGTGAAATCGCGACACCGCACACACGTGTCGCCATGACGAACATCATGCGTAAGAAGAGCGCCACGATGCAGCGCTTCACGCAGTACCTCAAGGCCCACGTAAGAGGCAAGAAGATAACCTGTGTCCGACAGCTCCCCTATGACAGGGCGTTCATCCTCGTGCTCGAGTCCCCCTCGGAGAAGATCAAGCTCCTCTTCCGCCTGTACTCGGGTCCCGGAGCCAACATCATCGCACTGGATGAGGACAACACGATTCTCGAACTCATGTTCCGCCGCCCGCAGAGAGGCGAAGCAAAAGGCGAAAAGCTCATAATCGAGGAGAGGGAAAGCGAAGGAGAGAGACACTTCACTGTCCGCCCGTATTCCACAGCGACATTCAACGAAGCCGTCGACAGGGAGGAATCAGAGCTTTCGAATGACGAGAAGAGAGACGAATACACAACTCTCCTCATAGAGAAGAGGAACCGCGAACTCAGGGCTATCGACGAAAGAAAAAGGAAGAACGACGAGAAAATCGAAAGGAACAGGAACTACGAGGAAGTGAAGCATTACGCAGATCTTCTCTCCTCCTCCCTCTACCTCTACAGGAAGGGAATGACTGAAATAACCCTTCCCGACTGGGAGAAAGGAGGCGACGTAAAGCTCGCGCTCTCGGAGAAGCTCGACGGCAGAGGCAACCTCAACCGTCTATACGACGAATACCACAAGGAAAAGACAGCCTATACTCTCGCACTCGAGGAGAAGGACAGAATCGAAGAGGAAAGAAAAGAGACTGAAGCGAAGTACTCTTCTCTCCTTTCGGAATCGACTCCTCTCGACAAGCTCAGGAAAGCACTCGGAACGGAAAAGGAAGGAAGCAAGCTCGTCGAGGGAAAGGCCGGTCTCTTCATAAAGAGCGGAGAGTGGCAGATAATCGTCGGCCGCAACGCGAAGGAGAACGACCTCATACTCAGGGAAAGCGCAAAGGGCAACGATATGTGGATGCATACGCGTGACTTTGCCGGAGGCTATATAATAATAAAGGCGCAGAAGGGAAAGACGGTGCCTCTCGAGGTGCTCCTCGACGGAGGCTACCTTGCCGTCTTCTTCTCGAAGGCGAGAAAGAACAACAGAGCCGACTTATACTACACACAGGTGAAGAACCTCAGGAGAATAAAGGGAGCAAAGACGGGACTCATAATCCCGACGCAGGAGAAGAACCTCACTGTCGAACTCGACGAGAAGAGAGTGCAGAAGCTTCTGGGCCCCGACGGAGGAGAAAAGTGAAGATAAGATACCATGAAGGAATATTTTACCCGGCAGAGGAAACCGAACTTGATGCTCTCACATCAGGGGTAGAGAAAGCGGAAGCGGCATCGGCCCTCATCGTCCCCCATCAGGCGCTCTTCCTCTCTGCCCCGCTTCTGAGAAATGCGTTCTCGCACTACGGCTCTCCCGGGAGAGTCGTGATTCTTTCCCCGCTTCACTCGGGGAGACTCGAGAGCGACAGTGTATACTCGTTCTTCGAGGGAGACGAAAACAGTAAGGAAGGAATCACAGCACTCGGTGCGAGAAAAGCCGAATACTACGCCGAAGAGGAAGCGGGAGCGGAAATACTCCTTCCCTTCATCAGAAAGCTCTCCCCCTCCGTTCCCGTCAGCATCATATATACCGACATAAGGACGGCAAAGGAAAGCAGGGACCTCTCCTCTTTTCTCCAGTCTCACACATCTCCCGATACTCTTTTCATAATCTCCACAAATCTCAGCTCTGTCTGTTCTACAATTGACGAATGTGAGGAATGGAGGAAAAGAGCCGTCGAAGCACTCATGAGCGGAGAGAACATACTCGACTGCACTCACCGTAACAGGGTTCACATATGTGCCCGCGGTGCTGTCGACAGCATAAACCGTATCGTGAAGGGCCCCTGGATTAAAGGAGAGAGCGGAAAGGACGAAACGACGGCACACAGTGTCCTCTGGAAGAGAAAAGAATGAACGAATTCAAGAACATAAAACTGGGAGAAAGGGAATACACGGCACTCAGGTTCGGCTCGGACAGCTACGAGATGCCCCCTTCGATAATGCAGAATACACGAGAGAACGGCCTTCTCGTCACCGATGACGGAGTCGGAAGCTTTCCCTGGTACGGTGTCACGAAAGATACGGAAGGACAGTACATACTCCTTCCCGTGTCAATGTATGAGGACATAACGACACTCACGACCACACACAGGGACAGGGCACTTGAGTTTGTCAGAAAGATTGCATCTGCACTTGAAACTGCAGATAAGAGCTTTCCCGACCTCATGACGGGAATCTTCCCGCTCTACAGGATGTTCATAAAGGACGGTAAGGATATAGTTCTACTTCCGCCTGACGCAGGCTCCATTCTCTCCCTCTCGCGCTCCCCGGAGGAGACTGACAGGGATGTCA
>CAZGNN010000181.1:0-3849 GCA_964527335.1 uncultured Spirochaetaceae bacterium
CGGCCGTTGAAGTAAACCTCTCCGTCAGTCTTGTCCTGGAGGCGGAGAATCGTTCTTCCGATTGTGCTCTTGCCGCATCCCGACTCGCCGACAAGTCCCATCGTAGTTCCCTTCTTTATCTTGAAGGAGACACCGTCGACAGCCTTGACGTTACCGATTGTCATCTTGAAGAAGCTGCTCTTGATAGGAAAGTATTTCTTCAGGTTCTTCACGACAAGAAGGTTCTCGGGATCTTTCTCCGCACCTTCGAGGATATTTGTCTTCTTGATTTCTTCAGCCATATCAGAGGTCCTCCGGATTTACCGTCTTCGGGTATTCGATGATGTTCTTCTCGTCATAGAATCTGTAGCAGGACACGACGTGTGTGTCGCTGATGCGGATTGAAGGCGGGTAGATTCCGCCGCACTTTTCGCACTGCATCTCGCAGCGGTCGCGGAAGTAGCAGTAGTTCGGCATATTGACGGGATTCGGAACACTGCCGGGGATGTTGTAGAGCTTGTCCACCTTCTTTCCGACGACAGGCTTGCTCTTCATGAGACCGATCGTGTACGGATGTGCAGGATGGTGGAAGATATCATCAGCGGTACCCTTCTCGATGACACGGCCGGCATACATGACGACAACATAGTCAGCCATGCCTGCGACGACTCCGAGGTCGTGTGTGATGAGCATGATCGAGGATCCGATCTTCTTCTTGAGGTTCTCGAGGAGGTCGAGTATCTGAGCCTGGATGGTGACATCGAGTGCCGTTGTCGGCTCGTCCGCGATGATGAGCTCGGGGCGGCATGCAAGGGCGATGGCTATCATGACACGCTGTCTCATTCCGCCACTGAGCTCATGAGGATACATGTTGTAGACGCCTTCCTTGTTTGCGATTCCGACCATGTCGAGAAGTTCCAGTGTTCTTGCCTTCACCTCTTCCTGCGGCATTTCGGGATTGTGGAGCGTCGTTGCCTCGTCAACCTGTTCTCCGATGCGGAATACTGGGTTGAGAGATGTCATCGGCTCCTGGAAGATCATGGACATGCGGTTACCGCGGATGGTCTCCATGACGGAGTTGGGGGTGTTGACGATGTTGTAGGCCGTACCGTCTCCCCTGTTGAATCTGATTTCACCTCCGACAACCTGACCCGACGGGCGCTGCAGGAGCTGCATGAGGGAGAGCGACGTGACGCTCTTTCCGCAGCCCGACTCGCCGACGACACCGACGGTGCTGTTCTTCGGGACATCGAATGAGATTCCGTCGACAGCCTTGACCGTTCCGACTTCACTGAAGAAGAAGGTACATACGTTGTCGAACTCGACGACGTTATCCGGGTTCTTCATCTTCGTTATGTACAGAGACTCATCCTTGTTGGCGTTGGCCCTTTCGGCCTCGAGCTTCTTGGTGACTCTTCTGTTGAACTTTGTAATCCTTCTGGATTCCTTTCCGGAAATATAAGATGTGTGATCTGACATGTATTACCTCTTTCCCTTCGGATCGTAAGCGTCTCTTAAGCCGTCACCGACGAAGTTGAATGATATGACGGTGAAGCTGATGAGGAGACCTACCGGAATCCAGATGTATGCATAGTGTGCCATAGCGGAAGCCGAGGAGACACTGTTGATCATTGTTCCCCAGGTTGCAAGCGGATGCTTGACACCGAGCCCGAGGAACGAGAGCGTGGACTCCGTGATGATCGTTCCGCCGACACCCATTGTCGCGATGACGATGAGCTGGGGCATGACGTTCGGTATAAGGTGCTTGAAGATCCTGTCCTTTACCTTTATACCCGTTGCCTCTGCGGCAATCATGAACTCCTGCTCGCGGAAGGAGAGAATCTGGCCGCGGACGAGTCTTGCGACTCCTGCCCATCCCATGATTCCGAGAGCCGCCATCATGATGAAGAGACGTGTGTAGACGTCCATTCTCATTGCGTCCATGATGGAGCCGAGAATGATCATGATAGGAGTGGAAGGCAGACAGTAGAAGATATCTACAAGTCTCATGACGATGTTGTCGACCCAGCCGCCGTAGTAGCCTGCGAGTCCTCCCAGTATTATTCCGAGGATGAGCTCGAGAAGGACGACAACGAAGCCGACCATGAGCGATACTCTTCCTCCGTACATTATACGGGCAAGAACGTCGAAGCCGTCGCCGTCGGTACCGAGGACATGTGACCACGAGGGAGATGCGAAGCGGTCGATGACGTATGTGATCTGGTAAGCCCAGAGCTCGTAGTTCTTGTCGGTCCTGTTGACTCTGATTTCAGTATCGACATAGGTATAGTTGCCGTTCTCGTCGACTACGCTTCTGCCGTCTTCGGTCTGCTCGGGAAGCTTCGTCTCGAAGACGATGTTCTGCCCCCCCTCATCAAGCATCTCGGAGATTGCTGTGGCAATATCCTGCTTTGCGTCATAGGGAATCGTATCCTCACCGCTTGTGCGTCTGATGATGAATGTGGAGAATTCGCCGATTTCCTTTCCGTCAGCATCGAATATCTCGACGACATCGCTCTCGTCATCTTTTACAAAGCGGTATTCCTTTCCGTCAGCCGTGAAGGAATCTGATGAGTAGACAGCAAGGAGAGCGTTGTTCCTGAATTCGTCACTGACACTGTTCTGGTTGTCATAGAGGTCGATGACATATGTCGTGAAGACCTTTGCTATATGGCTCTCGCCGACAGAGTAGGCAATCTTCGACTCGCCGTCGGCAACGACGAAGTATTCGTTTCCGTCAACGGAGAAAATCTGATTCGTAACTGCACTCTCGGCAGCCTTCTCGAAGGAAGAAGAAAGCTCATCACCCGTGTAGACGAAGCCGCCGACCTTTGTCGTGATGGAATAGTTCTTGCCCGTTGTTCTCCTGTAGCTGTAGTCAGTGCCGTCGAGAGTGAAGGAACCGGAGTTACCCTTGAGAGAGGTTCTGACCTTTGCGGCAGTATCTTCATCGGCAGTTCCGGAAGAGAGAGTGAGTGTTCGTGTGATTCCGTCATACTTCGCCCACTCGACTTCGCTTTTTCCGAAGGAGGCTACCTTCTCCGCATTTCTCTGGCCGAGCGTGTAGACGTTGTCGCCTTCCTTTATGACTTCGTATGCATTGCCGTCGTCATAGATTGCAACATAATCATCAAGATCAGCGCTCTGCATCGTCTTGATGTTGGTCGTCATGTAGCTGTTTGCATTTGTTTCGACTTTGATTGAGGAGTCGACGGTGTAACCGGTGAAGGACTTGCTTTCAGTTGCGACACCGAGCTTGATGTTGATTGTATCGTACTTGTAGAAGGTCTCCTTCTGACCGTACCTGTAGAGAAGCGGTCCTATGAAGCAGAAGACGAAGAGGACGAGAATCGAGACAAGTCCGAATACGGCAAGGCGGTTACGCAGAAAGCGCTTTGCTACCTGTCTTGTCGGAGAGAGGACCTTTACACGCGACACGTCGTCGAGGGCGAGTTCATGGTCGGTGTTCTGGGCTTTGAGGTCTTTTTTCTTTAATACATCATTGAGATTATATGAAGCCATTCTTCCCTCCTCAGCTCAGTCTCACACGCGGATCAACCACGGCATACAGCAGGTCGGAAATGAGGTTTCCGAGAAGCGTGAGAATCGAAATGAATGCCAGATAGAACATGATGAAGGGAATATCACCCTGGATCATGGAGTTGTAGGATGCGTATCCTATTCCCCTGATTCCGAAGAGAGTCTCCGTGATGAGAGCACCGGAGAAGAGTCCCGGAAGCGAGCCGCCGAGTGTCGTGATGAGAGGGATCATCGTGTTGCGGAACGCATGGTAGTTGATGACCTTCTTCTCGGGGACACCCTTTGCTCTTGCTGTTCTTATGTAGTCGGCGTTGAGGACTTCCAGCATGT
>CAZGNN010000182.1:0-3836 GCA_964527335.1 uncultured Spirochaetaceae bacterium
ATGAGGCATTCACACCATCAATTACTGCATTATCACCAATCCGGTTCATTTTACGCTAAGCTCCTATACCTGTCTGAATCGAAAGTACAGCAAAGCGTTTTTCCACGTTCCCGTCTTCCGGCGGAAATTGTAACACGCTTCGGAAAGAATGTAAGAGCCTTTTCTTATAAATTACAAATGCAGTTCCTGAAGAACAGCTTCACTCAAAACGGCTGAATCAGTAAAAACCTTCAGGGTGGCACATCATTCATATCGTCCCCGAACTGAGCGGACATAACATTCCGTTATTTTCTGAAACTGAACCTTGCGGGGGAAATGTCATAGGTCCACTCCGGATTATCAGAAAGGAACATCAGCATGTATATGGGTAAATACGTAATCCGGCCATCCGAACGGACATTTCCCGGACACAGCACATATGCTCTGTCTATACCGTATTCCTCTATCTGCATTACATTATCGAGTGCGGAATGTCTTTCATAATCCTTCCCGCTCTTGACCTCAATCGGAAGAACTTTTCCTTCATGCTCTACAATGAAATCCAGTTCTCCCTTCTTCTTGCTGTTGTAGTAGTAAAGACTGTAGCCGTGTGCTGTCAGCTCCTGGGCAACGACATTCTCATATACCGCACCGTTATTCATATCTCCGTCACCGCTTACAATCCTGAGCTTGCATGCTTTACCGTAAAGTGTTGTAAGAAGTCCCACATCAGAAAGAAAGAGCTTGAAGAGGGAGTTCTTCTCGTTAAGAAGAAGCGGAACCGTCGGTTCGGTCGTATTGAAAACAGGGAGTGCAACACCGGCTTTCCAGAGCCATACGAAGCTGTCTTCCACCCTGTCGTATCTCAGGTTTTTCCTGAGGTCGGCTATCTTGAATCTTTTGTTCTTTTCGTTGAGTTCTCCCGGAATACGGTCATACACATCCTCAATCATCAGCTTCCTGTCTTCACTTTCATACTGCGTGAAATCCATCTTGTACTGTTCAATGATGGATTTATGTTCCCTGATGACAGCATCTATATCACCAGTGGTACGGTACTTTTCAACTGCGGAAGGCATGCCTCCGATTATGAGGTAGAGATTGAAGAGTTCAAGCATTCTCCTGTGGATCACATCATCAACAGGCATTACTGATGAAAAACATGATTGGAGGCTGTCCATTATCTTCTCATCAATATCGAACACCTGCAGAAACTCCTCAAAATCCAGAGGATAAAGAGTGAAGGACTCAAGATAACCTACCGGAGCTGATCTGAGATTTGTTATCTCGACTCCCAGCAGAGAGCCGGAAAGTACATAGCGGAACCTGCCGTCTTCGACAAGAAACTTTATCCTCGTGACAATTTCCTTGTATTTCTGTATCTCGTCAAAGAAGAAGAATGTACTTCCCGGAGTAATCTTCTTCCCGCTGTAGAGTGAAAGCTTCAGAATAAGGTCATCGACAGATGTTGCCCGGCTGAGGATATCTACGACTTCGGGCTGTCTGATTAAATTGAATTCGACGAAGTCACAGCCACTCTTTTTCAGGCATTCCCTGATGATGAAAGTCTTACCCGCCTGTCGCACACCGAAAAGTGCAAGCGCCTTATCGCTGCCGTCAATCCACTTAAGGATATCTTTCTCGATTTTTCTCGTGAGCATAATACACCTCCGGAACATTCTGTGCGTTTTTCATGGTTATTATACCCTGTTTTTGACACTTTTCCATGGCTTTTTAGGGCTTATTTTGACACTTTTTCCACAGCATCTGCAGCAATCTTGTACCAGTTTGCATTTGTACCATTCTTGTCATTTTTAATTTGGCGTATTTTTCATCTTCTATCATCGGAAAACCGATTTCTCAATTCATAGACAAATCTATTACTCCCTTTTCGGCATACTGTATCCCGGTTTATTTCTTTTTTAGAGCTTAATCACAATCATTCTCCTTCCTCTGTCACCTTGAAGAGAGGACTCTCCTCAACAGTCAGAACTGTAAGACGTGACAGAAAGATCTGTCTAAACTCCTCAATGGCTGGGTCGAAGTTTTGATTCACATTCGGAAATCCGCAGCCGAATATCATAAGACAGTGCGTATGGAAATAATCGGTTTGGAAAGGAGGGAGTCGAACCCTCATCATCAGATCCACAATCTGACATTCTGCCGTTGAACTACAAACCACTTTCCGGTGACCGGATTCGAACCGGCTGTCACACCACAGCACCGGAAAAAGACGGGCACCGGAAGAATCGAACTTCCGTCTGCTGTTTTGGAGACAGCAATCCTGCCATTGGACCAGGTACCCATTTCAAAGCCGCCGGAGAGAATCGGACTCTCCTGTCTGAATTACAGGTTCAGTGCATTACCAATTTGCTACAGCGGCAGATGAATTTACTCTTTGATTATGTCAGCTTTCCCCTTCACTGTTTTCCCCCGGGAGGCGAAATCTACCATTTCGACGGAAGAAGCTGAAGGTCAAGATCAGTCATAGCCTCGTCTATCAACCTCCTGTCATAAACTCCCTGTGATATGAAACTCCTTATGAGAGAGTCATAGCATGAAGAGGGATTGAAGCAGTACCCGGCCCTGAGCAGGAGTTCTTCCGCCTCCTTCAGGCCAAGACGGAAGAAAATCAGGAAAGCAAAGACAGTCTCCTTCTTCGGCTGATAGTTCCTGTCACTGATGATTTTGGAGTAGTGCTTCGCATCTATCCCCGCCCCGTGATAGACCTCGGGGGCAGTCAGATTTCTTTCCCGGGCAAGCCTGATGACTGCATCAGAGAAGGTCTCCCGGGTCTCCACGTCGCTGACCACTCTGTCATAAAGAAGAAAAACATCACTCAGAATCATATCCATACCTCCACTCAATAACGTGAGGCGTGAATATGTTTTCTTACAGCCTCACCGTTTTCTTCTGTTCCACTCTGTTGTGGAATGCCATGTGAATGTATGAGCTGTGGATGTCAGAAAGGAGGGGGCAATGCAGAGTGCCTGAACAGAAATATCGAGCATATGTGATTTCTTCCTCCTTATGTGAGTATGAATCTAACGCAGTATCCGGCTGAGGTCAATTGAAAAGGGAACGATTTCGCCTCTCCGGCGAAGTCACCGTTCCCGTCTGCTGATGATATTTCAGATGAAGAGGCACCCTATGAAGTGTACAAGCCATGCGACAATCCAGGCTATGAGGCACTGCAGTACAACAACCCTGAGAGCCCAGAGGCTTCCAAGTTCCCTCTTCACGGTGGCGATTGCCGCAACACATGGAGTGTACAGAAGCGTGAAGACAAGGAACACGAAGGATGTGAGAGGCGTGAAGAGACTCTTCATGGCCGCAGTTGAACCGCCAAGCAGTATCGTGAGGGTGGAGACAACACTCTCCTTTGCAGTGAAACCTGTTATGAGGGCAGTTGAAATCCGCCAGTCGCCGAATCCGAGCGGTCTGAAGACAGGGGCGGTAAGAGAGCCTATCATCGCAAGAAGGCTGTCTTCCGGGTTCGTCACCACATTAAGCCTCCAGTCAAAAGTCTCGAGAGCCCAGATGATGATTGAAGCAAGGAATATGATTGTGAAAGCCTTTGTGACAAAGTCCTTTGTCTTCTGCCACATGAGCTGCAGTACGGACTTCGGAGTCGGCATTCTGTAGTTCGGAAGCTCGAGGACGAACGGCACGGGGTTCCCTTTGAAACCGAACTTCTTCAGGACAAGTGCCGTGATTATGCCGACGACAATACCGATAAGGTACAGACCGATTATCACAAGGGCACGGGACGAGGAGAAGAATGCTGCAGTGAAGAGGGCATAAATCGGAAGTTTTGCCGAGCAGGATGCAAACGGCACGAGAAGTATGGTCATCTT
>CAZGNN010000183.1:0-3826 GCA_964527335.1 uncultured Spirochaetaceae bacterium
GTGCAACCTGCATCATCGGCAACAACGAGAAGCAGGATACCCTTCTCTCCCAGCTCAACGAATTCATAGCGACATGCAAGGAAGACGGCACGGCAGACTATCTCTACGACTACTGGATCAACAACTTTGACCCCGAGACAAGCACGTTCTCACTTGACCCGTTCACGGGAGAGAACGGACAGATTTCGATTGCAGTCGAAGGCGGCTACGAGCCCTTCTCGTTCGTTTCCAACGGCAATCTCAGCGGATATGACGTCGAGTTCATATCACGTTTCTGCCTGGCATACGGCTATGAACCTGTATTCTACGAGGTACCGTTCGAGGCAATCGCCCCCGGTGTCGAAACCGGCAAGTATGACATAGGAATGAACATCGTAGTCAGCGAAGAGCGTAACGAAACGGGAACACTTTCGGATGTCTACTACACGACACCCATCAACCTGGTGGTAATCGGAGAAGAGACAAGCAGTGCAACGTTCTTCGACAAGCTCGCCTCATCCTTCAACAAGACGTTCATCAGGGAGAACAGATGGGAGCTCTTCCTACAGGGTGCCGGAGTCACGATTCTCATCACAATCTGCTCCATCATTCTCGGAACCATGCTCGGCTTCTGTATCTACCTTCTCTGCAGACATGGTAACCCCGTAGCCAACGCAATCAACAACTTCTACAACTGGCTTGTGGAGGGAATGCCGACAGTACTCCTTTTAATGATTCTCTACTACATCGTATTCGGTTCGTCTCGGCTCAGCGGCATGTGGGTATCTGTAGTGGGCTTCACGCTCATCTTCTCATGCTCCATGTATGACATGCTCTGCGTTGGATGCAAGGCAGTCCCGGACGGACAGCTCGAGGCTGCAAAGGCCCTCGGCTATACGGACAGTCAGTCATTCTTCAAGATACTGCTTCCGCAGGCAGCACAGCACTTCCTGCCGATTTACCGCAATGAGATAGTTACCCTCATCAAGGAATCAAGTGTCGTCGGCTACATCGCCGTACTCGACCTCACGAAGATATCTGACCTGGTGAGAAGCCGTACATACGAGGCATTCTTCCCGCTTATCGCAACGGCTGTCATCTACTTCATAATCGCGGCTATCATGACCGAGATAGTGAAGAAGGTTGAAATCAAGATAGACCCCAAGAAGCGCAGCGAGGAGAAGATACTCGCCGGCATCAAGCAGTGGGAATAGAGAAATGATAAGGGCTCCGGGGAACCGGAGCTCTCTTATTTGAGAAGGTCTTCGATTGAACAGCATAGAGTCCGGCTGAGCCTGTAGAGAGTCTCACCCGAGGCCTTCGACAGTTCAAGCTTCTCCTGTTCATATGCCTTTACAGCCCTCTCCGGTACCCCGCTTAGAAGCGAGAGTTCTCTCTGACTGAGGCCGAGAGTATGCCGCATTGAGGCAAGAGGACTTCCGGGACGGACAGAGTCCATCACGATACGGAGTATCTCGGAAATATCTTCCTCGTGATAGGGGGAATAATAAGAAAGAAGGCGACCGGCAGGAAATGCAGTCAGAATCTTCCTGAAGCTCTGTGCACTGTACCACTGGACATACGCGAGAACCCATCCGACCCAGTACTCTGGAGTTGCAGCATCATATATCTCATATTTCTCATGTTTCCTTTCAATGAGAAGAGAAAGTATCTCAAGTGAGGATTTTCCTTCGAAAATAACAGGAGACGAAGTCTCGAAGGCACGGGCTACATCACTGTTCGAAACGAAGACGGAGGCAAACTCATCTATGTCTAGCCCCTCCCCGTTCACTGCAGCCTCAAACAATTCTCCCAGTTTTCTCTGTGATAATGAAAGGCAGTCCTCACTGTATGCGCGGATCATCGGGGGCGACGCCTCCTCTCATGATATCTATAAGGTAGAGAGCATCAGGCCTGAACGTTCCTTCCCTGTCAGAAAGAAAACTCTTGCGAGCAATGTCGTCACGCATTTTCCTCTTCGGGAAATATTCTGAGGACAGGACTTTTTCATAACCGAGGAATTCCAGTCTGTCAAAAGCCCTTCTGCTTTTTATCATGATCTGTTCTCCGAGTTTTCCAAGTCTCAAAGCCTCGCCAAGTCTCTCGCATGAAATTGTATTGTTCAGGAATGCGCTCGCGAATGTGAAATATGAATCATCAGCTCTGTATCCTCTGATGATGTCATATTCTGAAATATCGACAGAATAGCAGGATGTCAGGAATTCCTTGCCACGGCGTGCTATCTCGTTCTTCAGGGAGAATTCCCTGTTGTTCACAAGGATGGTAATCCAGTTCAGGATATTGTACTCCGGATCAGACAGATTCAGAATCCTGAGCCCGTCCGTCTCGACTGCATACTTATTCGACCAGCCGTCACGGACATCCGTAACAGCCCATTCCCTGCTGAGATCTTCGATTTCAGTACAGTAGAAGCCGAGGCCGTAGTCATTCCTCGGATTGCCGAATCCGAAGCGTGGATGTTCTATTATCGATTCGGATCCATGATAAAGAATCATTCTGCTCATTTCTGTCCTCCGTAGATAATATAACATCTTAATGTCACATTTTCTAGATTTAAGAACATTGGAATGTTACTCATTCAGAAAATTTCGGCAGGAGAATCATCAGAAATCTTCATTTTCAGAATCTGCTGAATATTGGAAAACATATATTCATTCCCGTACAATACATCTATAGAGGAAGAGCTATGGCAAAGAGAGACGTAAGTATAGATTTGGTGACAACCGACGGCCAGAAGACAATTCCGGAACTCAGGAAAACTTCACTCTCCGGATACAGCATTTCCACTGTTCCAAAGCAGGCACAGCCTGAAGAAAGGAAAAACAAAACTCTCATTCTTTCTTCAAGAGACAGAGAGAAGGTAATTGAGGCTCTCGAAAATCCTCCAGAGCCGAATGAAAAGCTGAAGGAACTCTTCAGATAAGATGCCACGGAATCCGAACGCATGAGAACTTAACAGACACAAGGAGAAGCTGTGAAAAATGAGCCGCATCCACGGCTCATTTTATGATATCTCCGCTTTACTCTTCGTCGGTTATTAATGGCGATGTCGGGATTAGACTCCGACGGACAGGATAATCATCTTCACGGAGAGGATAGCCCAGGTGGACGCACTCCTCTCTCTTCTGAAGGATGAGGGTTATGACGCCGTACGCTACACGAGTGATATGGACAAAGGCGAGAGAAAAAGGGCGCTGGGACAGTTCAGAAGCGGGGAGAAGAGAATTCTCATCGCATGTAGGGCACTCGACGAAGGTCTCGATGTTCCCGCCTGCAATGTGGGAATACTGCTGTCGAACACGGCAACGAAACTTCAGCGGATACAGCGCAGCGGACGGGTAATCCGTAAGGGAAAGGACAAGCTTCCGTCCGCCCTCTACTACGTCTACTGCGAGAACACGGTCGAGAGCACGACGCTCTTGGGTGATATCGGGTACGACATATGCAGCGGAAATGTGACACTGCTCTCCGACGGAACGCTCTACTCCCAGGACTACTGCTTCAGAATCGAGATACTGCTCTCGAAACTGAAGAACAGGGATAAGGAAACAAGAGAGAAGCTCGTTCCCCTAATCAGCTACGGCATGATCAGACCCGAGCAGTTCGAGACAAAAGAACAGCTTGAAAAACAAAAGGAGAAAGAAGAGGATCCCTTCCAGAAGTCATACCTCTCTCTGATGATACTTCTCTCTCAGGCAGCCCCCTACTCTATGCTTCAGGAAGCGAGAGAAGAGGAAATCAATCCGTTTCTGAAATAAAGCTCAATAGACGCCGAAGTTCTCGGACGAGAGTTTGATGCCAACGTAGCCCTGGAGATTCGGCATCG
>CAZGNN010000184.1:0-3820 GCA_964527335.1 uncultured Spirochaetaceae bacterium
AGCGGTACTATGTACTGTATCTTTCCTCTGTTCACCCTGAACTCCTCGAGTGAACGGTCTTCTCTTTCGACTGCCTTCTTCGTCTTTGCATCCTTCTTCTTTACGGGTGGATGTAACAGCTCGTTGAGGAGCGAGGGACTTATGGACTTTATCCAGTCGGCTCTGAGAGGAGATACGGAACGGGCATACATCTTCGAAGTCTGTACGATTTCGCCGGCAAGGATGAAATCGGGTCTGGTGTCGAACCACGACGATCCCGGGTGTATGTATATCTCGCTTGCGGTTATCGAATGATAGGAGTAGCCGCCTGTGCGGATGCAGATGTACTGCCTCAGCCCCGAGGCAAGACAGATGAGATATTCCTTCATGCTGAAGTGTGTTTCCGTGATGGGAACTCCCATCTCGGAGACTATATCCTCAAGCTGTGCCTTGATGTGGACGATTTCGTCCATCGTCTGTTTGTCGAGAAAGTGATTCGTACAGAACTTCTCCCGCGCCTTGTCTTCCTTTACTGCCGTGTAATTCCTGTATAGGGTGAGATAGGCTGCAAAGTCGCCGTTGTCATTGTCGACCATTGCGTGGTGAACTTCCCTCGCCACGAACTCCTTTCCCTGGGGAAGGACAAAGGGAGTCTTCGTCGAGAGGAAGGCAACTGCGGTTATCACGCTTTCAAGCACATCGGGGTAGTTGATTATCGCCTCGACTATGACGCGGCTGAGGCGCGGAAGGAGGGGAAACTTTATCATCATCTCGCCGATAGACGTGAGATGGAGATCGCTCTTTATGGCGCCGATGTATTCGAGAGTCTCTATTGCCGAGATGAGGGCCTCTCTCTTCGGAGAGGTTATGAAGGGGAATGACGTCGGATTGTAGATTCCGAGCTCGCACATCCTCAATACGACTTCCGCAAGGTCGGAGTGGAGAATCTCCTCCTCGTTGAACTCGCGTCGTCTCTCGTAGTCCTCCTCGCTGTAGAGGCGGTAGCAGACACCGCTCGAGGTTCGTCCGGCACGGCCTTTCCTCTGGTCAGCGGAAGAGCGTGAGACAAGGGTCGGAATGAGGGATGATGTAAAGTTACGCTGGTTGTAGAAGTTGGTCTTCGCCCAGCCCGAGTCTATGACTGTTCTTATTCCGTCTATCGTGAGGGACGTCTCCGCGACGTTTGTCGATACGACAACCTTAGTCTTTCCCAAAGTCGTGGGAATGAATACCCTGTCCTGCTCCTCCTTGCTGAGGCGGCCGTAGAGAGGGTAGATTTCATATTCCTTTGCGTTTATCTTGTCGGATGTGTACAGGGTCTCTATGCACATCTTTATCTCGGCTTCACCGGGGAGGAAGACAAGCACATCTCCTCCGTCCTCCCTCTCGTGGGCATCCTTCACAAGGGATGCTATCTCCTCGTAGAAGTCCTCCTCGTGGTCACGGTCCAGGCGCTTCGGGACATATTTCACCTCAACGGGGAACGGCCTGCCCGATATGCTGATTATCGGGGCACCGTCGAAGAAGGAAGAGAACGTCTTCGTGTTGATTGTCGCACTCGATATTATGACCCTGAGTTCCGGTCTCTGGGGGATTATCTCCTTCAGAAGGCCCAGGATGAAGTCTATGTTGAGACTTCTCTCGTGTGCCTCGTCCACCATTATGACGGAGTAGCGGGAGAGAAGGGGATCCGCCTTCACTTCCTGCAGTATTATCCCGTCCGTCATTATCTTGATGCGCGTCGTGCTGTCAGTCGTGTCGTGGAAGCGCATCGTGTAGCCGCAGAACGATGCTGTGTCACCGATCTGCTTCTTTATGAACTCCGAGACGCTCACGGCCGCGATGCGCCTCGGCTGCGTTATTCCGATTATCCCCCTTTCGGCATAACCGGCCTCATTGAGGATGAGCGGTATCTGGGTGGTCTTGCCGCTTCCCGTGGGGCTTTCTACGATGATTACCTGGCTTTTCTCCAGGGCGCAGAGAATCTCTCCTCTGCTCTGATATACCGGAAGGGTGGAGGGATCTATCACGCTTTTATCTTCTCTGCCACCTCTTCGGGTGTGTTGAGAGCAACGCTCTCTCTTGTCCTCTGGTCTCTGAGGGAGAGTGTCTCACCAACTGTCAGAAGATAGGGAATGCTGTTCTTGTCGAGGTAGTCGTAGACTCTCTTCATCTTCGCGTCCGTGATGAGGTAGACGTCTGCCTTGAGTCCGCTCTTTCTGAGTACTGCTGCTGTCTTCTCGGCCTTCGCGATGTATTCGGGAGTGTGGATGAGAAGAACGTCGCTGCTCTCTGTCGCCTCGAGAAGCGGACTCTTCAGCTCCTCGAGTGCCGCGATGAGACGGTCAAGTCCTATCGAGGAACCGACTCCGGGGAGGTTCTCCTTCGTGTAGAGGGATGCGAGGTTGTTGTAACGGCCGCCGGAGCATACGCTTCCGATAGCCTCCGCTCCCGTGAGGAACGTCTCGTATACTATTCCGGTGTAGTAATCGAGGCCGCGTGTGATTGACGGGTCGAGCGTGAAGTGGCCCTCGATTCCCGTCTCTTCAAGGAGTGTGTAGATCTCCTTGAGTCTTGTGCTGCTTTCGCATTCTCCTCCGGCAAGTTCCTCGAGCTGGGAAAGAGTCTCAAGGAAGGAAGAGGAGCCGTCACCGCTTGTGATGTACTTCAGTATGAGAGCGGCCTTCTCTTCGCTCTGTGTTATCCCGATGAGGATGGACTTGACTTCGTCCTCTCCGATCTTCCTGAGCTTGTCGACGGCACGAAGTATCTCGACGGAGTTGTCTCTCACTCCGATTTTCTCGAGGAATGTGTTGAAGAGTCCCCTGTGGGAGAGGTGGAACGTGTAGTCCTTTATCCCGAGGGATTCGAACGAGTAATTCATCATCGACAGTATTTCGTAGTCTGCGACTGTGCTGTCGACGCCGACGATGTCGAAGTCACACTGGAAGAATTCCCTGTATCTTCCCTTCTGCGGCTTTTCGCCTCTCCATACCTTGTTGATGTGGTAGCGCTTGAATGGCAGTGCAAGCTCGGAGGTGTGTGCCGCCATGAAGCGTGCGAACGGGACTGTGAGGTCGAAGCGCATTGCGACCTCCCTTCCGCCGTTGTCGAGGAAGTGGAAGACCTGCTTGTCGGTCTCTCCGCCGCCCTTTCCGAGGAGTACGGATGTATATTCGAGGACAGGCGTGTCGATGGGAACGAAGCCGTAGCTCTGGAAGCCCTTCTCGAGCACTGTCATTATCTTTCTTTTGGGAATCTCTTCCTTGGGAAGGCTGTCTCTGAAGCCTTTGAGGATTACTGGTTCTATCATAATTGTCTCCGTCTTGGGTCAGTGTAATTGATTTTCACTCTTTTTTCAGCACCGGCGGACGGAAAAGTGTGTTTCTTATGACTCTTCGGTATCTTGTTCATGAAGAAAAATACAATTAAGATATTTAATCGTGTTCGTCAGATACAAGACAGATGAAAAGGGAAGAAGCGTCCCCGTTTGCAGAATATACACATCAAAGGAACATCCCATCAGGAACAGCATGATTGACAGGGATGCCCTCTGGGCTATCAGGAAGATACAGGCCTCGGGCGGTGAGGCCTATATCGTCGGCGGCTCCATCCGCGATATTCTCCTCGGCAACATTCCCAAGGATTACGATATCGGAACATCGCTTTCCCCCAGACAGGTCCAGAAGCTCTTCTGGAACAGCCGCATCATCGGCCGCCGCTTCCGCATCGTGCACCTCTTCTTCGGCTCTAAGATCATCGAAGTCACCACATTCCGCAGCGACGAGGAGAACTTCGAGGACGGCAACAACAACATCTACGGCACAATCGAGCAGGATGC
>CAZGNN010000185.1:0-3798 GCA_964527335.1 uncultured Spirochaetaceae bacterium
TGCTAGACTCATCAGGTTCCTGACCCTCAATCCTGTATGTATCGAGTGGTTCCAGATGGATGGACATCTTCCTGCAAACAAGACAACTATCGAATTCATCGAAAGCAATGATAAATACGATGAATGGCCGTTCAACATCTTCGATCTCACAATGTATGAATCCAAGAACACTGCTGTCGCAAGACCTCTCAGCGCTGGCTACCTTGAATATGAATCAATGCTCACAACAGCATTTGAAGATATCAGAAACGGTGCTGATGTTAAGACAACGCTCCAGGATGCCGAGACAAAAATCGACAGAGCTCTCAAGAAGTATCTTTGATTCCATCCTCTTTACAGCCCTTCCCGCGGAGGGGAGGGCTAATCCCTTTTGTGAGGTTTACACAAAATGAAATGTGCTAAAAAAGAACGATTTATCCCTTATCTGTTCCTTATCCCGGCGTTCATTGGCCTGATTCTCTTCAGACTTACGCCAGTTGTCTCTTCTCTCTACGACAGTTTTCACACCGTCAAATATGCCGGTGGAATGCATACGGAGTTCAGCGGCATTGAAAACTACGTCACAGCACTGACGGACCCGTCTTTCCTGAACTCCCTGAAGAATACTCTTGTTTTCTGCCTCGAAGTAATCCCGTTTGAGATTGTCTGGGCTTTCGCTATGGCTCTGATGGTCTACAGACCCGGCAAGGGAATGGGCGTATTCAGAACTATTTTCTTCATACCGTTCACAATTTCTCTCGCAATCACATCAACCATCTGGGGAATCATGTACAACCCTAACGGTGGTCTGGCTAATTCTATATTGGGGCTCTTCCATATCGGGCCGTTCCAGTTCCTTACAAGTAAGAATCAGTCTCTTCTGTCTCTGGTATTCATTGTTTCCTGGAGATGTGTAGGTTACTGGATGATCTTCCTTATCAGCGGCCTGCAGAACATATCCATCAGTCTCTATGAGTCTGCCTGGATTGATGGTGCAAAAGGCTTCCAGACCTTCCTGCACATAACGCTGCCGATGATGAAGAAGACGCTCCTCTTCGTCGTCGTTGCCAACACAACGCAGAACTTCCTTATGTTCACACCTATGTACATCCTCACCGGAGGCGGTCCGGAAGGAAGTACCAATGTTGCCATGTATGAAGCATATAAGAATGTCTTCATCTACGGAGACAGAGGTGTCGGTAACGCGATGGTTATGATTATCCTCGTCGTTATTCTTCTCGTTGCACTCTTTGAGTTCAAGTTCATCAAGTCGAAGGATTGAAGCTATGATTAACAGAAAAAAACTAATTGGCAAAATTTTCAAATATGCAGGACTGGTATTCTTCTCGATTATCTTCCTCCTTCCCATATGGTGGGTTATCGTATCTTCATTCAAGACCGACAAGGCGATATTCGCAGACCTGATGCCGTTCAGCTTCAAGTCCCTGACTATCAACACGTCCCTGTATCTTGATGCATTCAAGGACATACTTGTTCATCGTAATTTCGGACGTGCGATATTCAACAGTTTCTTCGTCACACTTTCTACGGTATTACTTGGAGTTATTGTTACATCGCTCTGTGCTTTCTCGTTCTCCGTATTCGAGTTCAAGGGTAAGAAGATTCTGTTCGGACTCATCCTTGTTACATTCATGATTCCGTTCTCATCGATTGCTATGCCTCTCTATCAGATAGTCAGCAAGATGCAGATGATAGATACCTACTGGGGGCTCATCCTCCCGGCTGTTGCCAACGGCCTCTCAATCTTCCTCTTCAGACAGTTCTTCATGGATATTCCGAAGTCCTATCTTGAGGCTGCAAGACTTGACGGTGCGAACTGGTGGACAATCTATCTGAACATATTCATGAGAATGTCTGTGCCAATCATCATAAGTGCCGGCATCATCATTTTCATGGATCAGTGGGAAGCTTTCCTCTGGCCTCTCATTGCAGGACGATCACCGGCAATGAAGGTTATTCAGGTTGCAATCGCAGACCTCTCGCAGGATAACGAAATCTACTGGAACCAGATATTCGCAGCCTGCACGATTTCATTCGTTGTACCGGTAGCAATTGTTCTTCCTCTCCAGAAGTACTATATCCTCGGTATTTCGAAGTCAGGCGTCAAAGAATAAGCAGAGGTTTAAATATGTCTGGAAAGATTATCATAGACTCCGATATGGCTTTTGGAAGTCCGTATGCAGATATTGACGATTCGCTTGCTATTCTTACGGCTTTTGCTCTTGGCTTGGACGTCATCGGCGTCAATGCTGTCGGCGGAAATGTCTCTGCCGACAAGGCAAGCCGTAATATCGACAACCTCCTGAAGAGAATAGGGCGAGGGGATGTCATGCATTCGTTCTCTTCTTCAGAGCCTCTTGATCCGACTCTCTGGGTTCATGAGAGATGGTCGAAGAGCGTAGAAGAGAAGGTTGACAGAAAAAGGTATCCCAGCCTTCCCGATTCTGTTACGGCGCTCAGAAGAGAGATTGATTCTGTCCCTGGTAAGGTAACAATTGTCACAATCGGACCTATGACTAATCTTGCGTCTTTCATTCGAACATTCCCTGATTACATTCCCCGAATCGAAGCTGTTTATTCGATGGGCGGAACGATAAATATGCCCGGCGTCGGTAACGGCCCTGCGGAGTTCAATATAAAGGCGGATCCCGAAGCTGCAGAAATCGTATTCTCGTCTCTTCCGGTTACACTCTTTCCTCTTGATGTTACAAAGAAGAAGAAAATATATCCGGAAACGATAGAGAAATGGAGTGACCAGAAAGGCCTTATCCATGATTTATACGAGGCATCTGTCAGCTTCATGGATTACAGAGCTAAGAGAGACGGATACACTCCCTCTTATGCCTTTTACCACGATGTACTCCCAATTGTGGGCCTTGTACATCCTGAGTATTTCTCACTTCTTTCATGCTCTGTTTCTGTTGAACTTAATAGTGGGCTTACTAAGGGGGTAACAGTCGTCGACAGAAGAGGCGGAAACTGCAGAGTGGCAGTTGATGTTGATTCTGAAGCGGTATTCTCCTTTGTCGAGAATGAGCTTATTAGAGCATTCGGAGGTGTCCGATAAAAGTAATCTTCGATTCTGATTTGCTTGGCGATGATTTTTTCGCTCTTGACGCTCTTGTTGATAATGAAGATATCGAGCTCCTTGCTGTCTGTTCCTTCGGTCGTATAACGACGGCACTCAACAGAGCCAGAATGGTTCAGGAGTTCCTCGAAAAGAAAGGCAAAAAAGGAATTGCAATTGTTCCTGGTGCCGACAGACCTCTCCTCCAGACTCCGAGTAAAGGATGCATGTACTGCAATAATGAACTGATGTGTCTTCTGAATGGATGGAGTGCTGAGAAGAAGTATTCGAATCCGATAATAGAAGATTTGTCAGCTGCTGAGTACATAGCATCTGTTCTCAGGAAAGAGACGGATGTCACAATCCTTTCGACAGGCCCGATGACAAATGTCGCCCTGGCTCTTTCGATTGCTCCCGAGATTGCGGGTAATATCTCAAACTTTGTGACTATGGCAGGCGTCCACTTTCTTCAGGGCAACAAGAGCCCTGTCAGCGAATCTAACATTTTCAATGATGCTGATGCTGCAAAGATTGTTCTTCGTTCGTTAAAGAACGTGACAATGGTTCCTCTTGATGTCACTCTTAAATTCTGTGTTTCGTCAGATGAAGTGGAAGAGCTTGACAGCAAGTTTTTCAGAGATGTTTCTCTTGCCTGCTGTAAATCTCCTCTCGATAGAGGTGATAAGTCCATAATGCCGATGCATGACTATCTTGCATACCTTGCTCTTATT
>CAZGNN010000186.1:0-3766 GCA_964527335.1 uncultured Spirochaetaceae bacterium
AGAGCACTGCGTGGATTGTTCCCCAGGGCTTCTGTCTGCCGCCCGCAAGAGCAAGTTCTTCGGGAGTAAGGAGACTCTCCCTGCTCTGGAAGACATACTCGGCGTCCATGTTCCTCGCGACCCTGTCGAAGAGGCGTTCCCTGAAGTCCTTCTCTATATCTTTCCTGATGATGAACACGACCTTGCCGTATCCGGACCTTCTCGCATCCCAGATACCGTAATCCAGCAGGCATTCGCCGTGCATGCCGACAGCGTCAATCTGCTTCACGCCGCCGTATCTGGAGCCCATTCCTGCAGCCATGACAACAAGTGTGGGTTTCATGTTTCCTCCCCTTTACGACAGAAGACGCCACAGCGTGACGTCTTCTCCTCTTATTTCTCCCAGAGCTTCTCCGGATAATATCCGCTCTCGATCTTCTCCCTGAGAGCCGCCATTACAGCCGCCTTGTCCTCGGGGTATGTCATGCCGAACCATTTCTCCTGGCTCGTGAAGACACGGATTGTTCCCTTGCCTTCCCTCACCATGTCGCCTGCAGCGTTCGGAAGGAGGCTCTCCTTCTTGGGCTCTGTGATGTACTTCTTCTTGAAGTCCTCCCAGTAGGCGTTGAAGAACTCGAATACCTTCGGGGAGAAACCGAAGAAGTTCATGCTCACGCTTTCCTTTCCCGTGAGATAGTGGTCACCGTCATCCATGTGGGAGACAATCTTCCTGCCTCCGTCGGTATATTCGATTTTCGTGTTCTCCACCATGTTCAGAAGCATGCCACCATCATCAACACGGCAGACACCTCTCGAGACGCTTCCGTTGACGGACATGGTCTTATCAAGCTGGAAGCCGACCATTGCGTGAGACGTCGAATCATTGTCGAGGGTCGCCAGATACTTACCCAATGTCTCGTAAGCCGAGCGTCCGTAATAGTCGTCGGCGTTGACAACAGTGAACGGAGTCTTCACGGCCTTCTCTGCGCAGAGCACTGCGTGGATTGTTCCCCAGGGCTTCTGTCTGCCGCCCGCAAGAGCAAGCTCTTCGGGAGTGAGCAGGCTGTCTTTGCTCTGGAATACATACTCTGCATCCATGTTTCTCGCGACTCTGTCGAAGAGACGCTCCCTGAAGTCGGCCTCTATATCTTTTCTGATGATGAAGACGACTTTTCCGTAGCCGTTACGTTTTGCATCATAAACGCCGTAGTCTAGAAGACATTCGCCGTGCATACCGACAGCGTCAATCTGCTTCACGCCGCCGTATCTGGATCCCATTCCTGCTGCCATTACAAGAAGTGTAGGTTTCATGAGGACATTCCCCCTTATAATTTCTTTCTTTTTCAGAAGGATATACCAAAAGATGGGCATAAACAACTCAAATTTGTCCGCTCCCTTCCCCTCAGTCGAGAGCATTGACATCGGTACTGTAGTATTTTGTTCTGCCGCGCTTGAATGATGTGAGGAATCCCTTATCCTCGAGTCCCTTCAAAATATTCCTCAGGTACGTGGAGTTGCTCAGACTCAGATGTTCGGCTATCTCCTCCACGCTCTTTGTCTTTCCGACACAGTAGATGATGATTCTTCTGTTGAGTTCACTCTCGCCGTCAATGCCGGCAGACCCTGAGATGTCACTGACACCTTCGGCATAGGTGAGATCAGGCAGTACAAGAGAGAAATGATCACTCATTATGTCCACATACGGCTTATGGGATTCGTCGGCATCACGGTAGTCCTCAAGTATCTTTTCAAATCCTGTTCCGGACGCTTCCATGACATCACACTTAACAAGAAGCGCACAGATGACTTCATTACGCCTTGCACTCATCAGCTTCTCGAGGTTTTCGACACGTCCAGTGAGATTACTTTTGTAGAAACCTCCGGGAGATGAGATTTCAAGGCGGTTTCTGAACACCGTCACATCAATCTCTGTCCCGTCAAGGAAGTAATCCCGGTGAGCGACAGCATTTACGATGCCTTCTATCACGGATCTTACCGGATACGAATAGATATCGACATGACGGTCTGAGAGCTTGATTATCGAATGGCTGCTGTTCTCCATCACGAATGCGTACGCGGCGTTCATCGAATCGATAAGGTTGCCTTGGAACTTCTTTATGCTGCTGATCCTGTCACTTCCCCTTGTCAGACCGGAAAACACCGAACACTGAAGGGCAGTCTTGTCCCCTTCATAGTCATCCCTGAAGAGAAGAGCCCCGTTAGAGAGGAAGCCATCACTGTTGAAGAATCCGATTCCCTGGAGAGCCTTGTCCGTCAGTTCCTTGCCGCCTGTTCTCTCCTTATGGAACAGAAAGAGCTTCGAAAAATCATCACGGCAGTATTTCATTCCGGAGAAGACGGCATCGTACTGTGTCTTCCCTGTATTCCTGCACATGTTGATTATCTCCTCATATGTGGCACCGTTGGTATATCCGTCACGTCTCATGTATATCGCGGGAACATTATGGTATTTGAGAATGACAGGTTTCACCGCCGACTCCCCGACCTTTATTCTGATGACATACAGCTTTTTACCCCTGATTTCATAGGGAATGAAATCAGTCTGGATTACAGGATTTGGAAAAACGTGCTGGTTAACGCTGTTGTTGAAGAAGTTCCGCTCGTTGTCGGCTTCAGCATCCGTATAACCTTCAAGTTTACCGCTTTTGTCCTCGACTCCGGCATAGATTGTTCCGCCTGAAGCATTCGAAAAGCCGGCGACAGTCTTCATCCAGCCTTCGATATCTTCATGGTTGAGACGGATTTTGAATTCAACAGTCGCATTCTCCAGAGGGCTGATTCCAAGTAGCTGGGTTATTGTCATTACTTTCTCCTGACTGATATACAACTTCAATAAGAAGTACACTTTTACTTCAATATACTTCAATGAACGACTTCAATCAAGTTCAATATAGTTCAACAAACCACTTCAACAAGAATCGGTATTACTTCAACAACCACAGAAGACTTACCATGCTTCAAGGTATTTTCCGCTAACCTCAAGACTGCGGACGGGGTCCTTGTCAATCCAGTTCCTGTGACTCTCGAGAACAACTGCCTCAATGCCGTTTGCCTCCGCTATGGAATGCAGTGCCTCGAGATTCATGCTGCCCTTCCCGAGTTCCATACTGTCGGCCTTGAGAATCGGCGTAACGGAGGCCCCGCTGTGTCTTATTCCCCTGTCTGTGACATGCCAGAGTTTCATTCTCTTTCCGAGTTTTCTCATCCAGAATGCGGCATCGGCCCCGCCGTCCGTGAACCAGTAGCTGTCGAACTCGAAGCTTACAGCATCAGGATCGGTCTCCTCCAGGATTATATCGTAAGCCTTACGGCCGTCATCGGCTGTAATGAGCTCAGTATTGTGATTGTGATAGAAAAGGGACACTCCGCTTTCAGAGAGGATTCTCCCCTGGTCATTGAGCCTACGGGAGAGAGCCTTCACACTCTCCGCCTTCGTATAGTCATAATTGTACACGCCTGTGATTACTACCCGGTGCGTTCCGAGCGACAGTGCCTCGTCGGCAATCATCCGGGGATCCTTCTCCAGGGTTCCGAGATCGGTGTGGAGACTTATCACCTCAAGTCCGCTCTCCTTAACGAGAGACTTCCAGTCAAGTTTTCCACCGCCTCCCGTCGGCATTCCGAAGACTCTTGTGAGAGCTCTCACGAAAAGCGGCGTCGGATGAATCATATAGCGGTTGAGTTCCACACCGTCGTAGCCCGCATTCCTTATCCTCTCCAGGACGGAGAGGGCCCTGTCATATGTACCGGTGACAGTACCGAGCAT
>CAZGNN010000187.1:0-3764 GCA_964527335.1 uncultured Spirochaetaceae bacterium
AGCGAGAACGAAGACTGGAGAATGCTCTGCCCCGTTATCGGGAGCGCTGTTCTGATTAGTGTCTGCCGGAAAGTGTCCATAGTCCCTCCTAAACCGGTTAAGCTACATGATTATAGTACTCCTACTCTTTTCTCCTGTCGATAACTATTGTGCCCGCTATGATAACAATTGCGCCGCTCCCACTGTCCTTATGAGAGATGCTATTGCATCCGAAAGCGATGCATTTTCACTGAACGCCATCGGATAGTTGAACGAAAGGAGGCTGAAATGCGGTATCAGATACTCGTATAGATAGACAATCCGTCTCCGAGTCCGCTCCCTCCTGCAAGCATGAGAAGCGTCACGTTCTTCCTCTCATCGGGGTTACGGTAATAGCGGTAGGGAAATTCCTTTTCCATCACCGTGCTGTCCTTACGGGCGCAATCCTGTCGAATTCCTCAAACCTACTTCTGAGTGTCATACTGTCTTCTGAGCACGATGCGCCAGAGTTAGATTTGTCTAACTATATTTCTTTTCAAGTATTCAGCCACAGTTAATCCCGAGGCATGCCCGGGATTGATGGTGTCAGTTCAGAAGAAGAACCGTGAGATCGTTGACGTTCGTGCCTGTCGGACCTGTCATGACGAGTGCGTCAGCTGCCTTGAGGGCATTGTAGGCGTCGTTGTTACGGAGGACAGAGGAGATGTCTATCCCCTTCTCCTTCAGAACAGAAGCAGTGTTCTGATCCACACAGCCGCCTGCGGCATCTGTCGGACCGTCCGTGCCGTCGCTTCCGACGGAGAAGACAGTGCACTTCTCAAGGCCCTTTATCCCGTCAGCCGCGGCAAGTGCGATTTCCTGGTTTCTTCCGCCCTTGCCCTTTCCTGTAAGATGGACAACGGTCTCGCCTCCCGCGATGAAGGCAAGCTTACGCCCCGAGGGAGCGTTGTCACGTGCGATTGCGGAGAGGAACATTCCGGCGTCTCTCGCCTCACAGTTGAGGGAAGAGGTCAGGAAGACTGGCTCATAGCCGAGCTTCCTTGCCGTCCTCTCTGCGGAGAGACAGAGCTGCTTCACGCTTCCCGTCACGTAGGATGTGACGTTGTCGAGCCTCTTCGGTGTCGGCTTTTCTATGAGCTCCTCTGCCTTCGGTGAGAGCTTCAGGTTATACTTTCTGACAATGGCCTGGGCCTGCTCCGTTGTGGATGAATCGGGATAGGCCGGACCGGATGCTATCATGTCGAGGGGATCACCGATGATGTCGGAGAGGATGATTGCGTCAACGTGTGCCGGAGCGCAGAGAAGAGCGAACTTTCCGCCTTTGACGGCCGAGAGTCTCTTGCGGATGGTGTTCATCTCGACGATGTCGGCCCCGCAGGCGAGGAGCTGCTTCGTTATGTCCTGGTTCTCCTCCTCGGAGACAAGAGGCTTCTCGAAGAGAGCACTTCCGCCTCCGCTTATGAGGAAAAGCACCGTGTCATCGGAAGTGAGATTGCTCACGAGTGAGATACATCTCTCCGTTGCCTTATAAGTATTTCCGTCAGACACAGGGTGTCCCGCTTCATATATCTCAAGATTACCGATTGCCCCCTTGCTGTGGCCGTACTTCGTGATTACCGAGCCGCTGTCGATACGTTTTCCGAGAACACCGTATGCGGCCGATGCCATCTGCCATGCGGCCTTGCCGACGGCAATGAGCACGAGCTTTCCTTTCCTGAATGTGATTTTATCGAGGGCCTTCTTCACTGCGCTGTCGGGAAGAGCTTCCTTCAGCGCTTCATCTATTATGAGTTTTGCGTCACTGTTCATTGTTACCACCTTCTGCTGAACATATATTACAGAATGAGCGGACCCTTTGAAAGTCCGCTCATGAAACAATCTGAAAAGAATCCCTTAACAGAAAATCGAGACGATGAGAACGTTGATGATGGCTGCGACGCCGATAACGAGCGTTCCCAGAGTCTGTGTCTTGTAACCGTCCTGGACTTCCATCTCACCGAAGTTGGTGACAACCCAGAAGTAGGAGTCGTTTGCGTGAGACACGACCATTGCACCTGCACCGATTGCGACTGTCACGAGACATGCATACATCGGAGTAGCAAAGCCGAGGCTCTGCATCATCGGAGCGAGAATACCTGCCGTAGTCGTGATGGCGACTGTCGAGGATCCCTGTGCTGACTTGAGGATTGCCGCAAGAAGGAACGGGAAGATGAGTCCCATTGCCTTGAGTGCCTGAGCGTTGTCCGTGATGAAGGAGATGAGGTTACTCGAGGAGATTACCTTTCCGAGGACTCCGCCTGCTGCCGTGACGAAGAGGATAGGTCCGACCGTCTTCAATGTATCGTTCGTGATTTCATAGAAATCCTTCATCTTTCCGGACATGCCGAGAAGCACGACGCCGAAGAGAACGCCGACTGCGAGTGCGATGATAGGCTTACCGAGGAATACGAAGAACGGGATGTCGACTCCTGCCATCGAGAGTGCGGATGCAAGACCCATGAGGATGATAGGAATAACGATAGGAGCGAAGGAAGCCCATGCCGACGGGAGCTTTCCGTAGCTCTTCACGAGCTCTTCGTAGGATGCTGCCGCCTCTGCGGATGAATCTGCCTCGTCCTTTGCCCTTACCTTCTTGCCGATTCTGATTGCGAAGATGTAGCCTGCAATCATCGGGAGAATCGAGCAGAGAGCGCCGACGCCCATGACGAGAAGGAGGTTGACATCCTGTCCGATACCGGAGAAGAGAGAGTTGGCTGCTGCAATCGGACCAGGGGTTGGCGGAATGAAGCAGTGGGAGATGTAGAGCCCCATGCTCAGACATACCGTGCATGCGACACTGCTCTTTCCCGTCTTCTTGACGAGAGCCTTTCTGATCGGGTTGAGGATGACGAATCCGCTGTCGCAGAAGACAGGAATGGATACGATCCAGCCCATGATGAGCATTGCAAGCTCCGGGTTCTTCTTTCCCACGAGCTTTACTACACAGTCAGCCATCTTGAGCGCGGCACCGGTCTTCTCGAGAAGAACACCGACGAGAGCGCCGAGGATGATGACGATACCGATTGATGTGAATGTGCCCGAGAATCCCGAGCCGATTACATCGGCAATCTTTTCAATGTCGATTCCCGCTACGAGAGCGAGGATAAGAGATACACCCATGATTGAAAGGAACGGGTGCACATGCCACTTTGAAATTGCCACGATCATGAGAGCGACGGCAAGAACAAAGACGATTAAGAGCGGAATACCGGTCATTCTGGATCCTCCTGAAAGATAATGTCAGGGAAGAGGAAGGAAAAGCCCCTCGACTTTCCCGATACGTGTAAAGTCTAGAACGGAAAACGGCAGTACGCAACTTTTTTCTTTCTGTTTTTAATTCAAGGTATGGACAGAAAATAATGCCCACAAAAAAATCCCGGACGCCGAAGAGCCCGGGATATCGGAGGGTACGGGGTATCAGACGTAGCCCTGAGCGAGCATCGCACGTGACACCTTCATGAAGGACGCGATGTTCGCGCCGTCGATGAAGTTATCCTTTCCCGAATAGAGGGATGCGGCTTCGGACATATTGGAGTAGATGTTCTTCATTATGCCCTTCAGTCTCTGGTCCACTTCCTCTCTTGTCCATGAAAGTCTCATGCTGTTCTGGCTCATCTCGAGTCCCGACACTGCGACGCCGCCTGCGTTTGCAGCCTTGCTGGGTGCAACGAGGACACCGGAGGACACAAGGACTTCCTCGGCTTCAGTTGAGCACGGCATGTTAGCGCCTTCTCCGACGTACTTCA
>CAZGNN010000188.1:0-3748 GCA_964527335.1 uncultured Spirochaetaceae bacterium
TGCGGCCATAGCTCATCTGGATAGAGCAAGTGCCTTCTAAGCACTAGGTGGTTAGTTCGAGACTAACTGGCCGTACTTGCGATATGGAGTTTCCATATCGCTTTTTTTGTGCCTCATGTCGAGTATGTGAATACGAGAGACGGGCGGAAGTTCTCCTTCGTGTTCTGAAGGAATACGAGGTTCAGCAGCAGGGAAAAGTCCCCGTACGTTCCGCTGACGGTCGCAGTGACGGCACCCGTTCTTGCATCTTCGGCACTTACCATGTATGCATACTTCACGCCCATGTCGAGAAGGACATCCTTCAGGAACTGGAGGGTGAGGTCGGCAGCGACGACAACGCTTCTCGCCCCCTTGTTGAATCCCACTCCCCTCAGGTCCACCGAAACACGCGGCAGCAGATAGTTGAGGTCCCCGTCACTGTTGAAGGCATTGCCCTTATAGGAGAAGGAGACTGTCGTTGAAGAGAGGAACCTGTCGAGGAAGTTGGATGATGTCGAACTCTGGAAGAGGTCGTCGAACACAAGGCCGAACGTGAAGTTGTCGGTATAGACGAGAGTGCCGATGTTGACGTTGAATCTCTCGCTTCCGTTCATCTTCTCGTACGGACTGAACCAGGCATTGCCCACTGCGCTCAGGATTCCCGTCATCTTCTTCGAGAGCCGGGCAACGGAGTTTCCTCCCCCGAGTCTCGCTCCAATGGAGAAATGGGAGAAGAAGGAGTACGCAAGTGCAAGTTCAACGTCGAATGACGAGTAGATATCGTAGTAGGCAAAGCCGTCATCCCTGAGAATGCGGTTATCGAGAAGCGAGGAAACCTTCGCAGAGAGGGCCACGGGACCGCTGACGACCGTTCCCTGGAGTTCGCTCGAGAGGTTCTGCATGTGGCTCATGTTCTCCTTCCCCCAGAGCGAGGTATCATAGCTTTCGCCGAGACCATAGGATACCTGGTACTCCGTAGACTGGGAGAGAAGCGGGAGAGAAGCGGGATTTATGAAGATGTCATTGAACGAACCGTAGCGGGAGACACTCGTGAGAGCGTTGTATCTGAGGGCGAGAAGCGACGTATCGGTATCTGTCGCATCGCCTGCCGCAGAGGCGGAAAACGTGATGAATAAAAGTAAAGTCAGCAGTATTCCAAGTCGTCTCACAGTGTGAGTATAACGGAAAAGGACGTGATTGTTAATTCACATCTTCCCCTTTATAATCCTCACTATGGGCTCTGTTTTCTTTCATATCGACCTTGATGCGTTCTTCGCTTCCGTGGAGTGTCTGGATCACCCCGAGTACAGAGGTAAGCCCCTCATCATCGGGGAACCGGGGCCGAGAAACGTCGCATCCACATGCTCCTACGAGGCGCGCCGCTTCGGAGTGCACTCTGCGATGCCGATGACAACGGCCCTGCGTCTCTGCCCCGAGGCCATATGTGTCAGCGGCAACTACCGCCGCTACAGCGAGAAGAGCCGGGAAGTCATGTCCATAATAGAGGACTTCGCCCCGGGCTTTCTTCAGGTCTCTATAGACGAGGCCTTTCTCGACCTCAGCGGAATGGAGCGTGTCTATCCGCGCCCCGGAAAGGCGGCAAGACTCCTGAAGGAGAAGATTCTTGCCCAGACAGGACTGACTGTATCAATCGGGGTTGCACCGTCGAGGTTTCTCAGTAAGCTCGCCTCCGACTATCACAAGCCCGACGGACTCACCGTCGTACCTCCGGGAAGGGAGATCGAGTTCGTCGACGCCGTCGGCCTCAGAAAGCTGTGGGGTGTCGGAAAGAGCACCCTCGAGAACCTCAACAGAAAGGGAATCTACTCAACCGGAACGCTCCGCTCATACACGAAGGAGGAGCTCGAGTCCCTCTTCGGTCCCTCGAGCGGAAGCTATCTCTACTCCGTCGCACGCGGAATAGACCCGGGAATATACACGGGAGAAGCGAAGAGCCATTCAATCGGAGAGGAGCGTACCTTCTATCCAGATATCTACGGAGAGGACGCGCTCTCCTTGAAGCTCCTCGAAATGTCTCAGAGCGTGGCGTTCAGGGCCCTCGACGAAGGCTGGGTCGGACGGACCGTCACCGTGAAGCTCAGGTACGGGGACTTCTCCACATACTCCATCAGCGAGACACCTCAGAGCGGCATCTATTCCTCGGAAGACATCTACTCCATAAGCCGCAAGCTCCTGTTCTCGAAGTACAACAACCAGGGCGTCAGGCTCCTGGGGGTGACGCTTGGAAACCTCTACAGGGGAGAGAGACCCGAACAGGGAGAATTCTTCAAGGAGAGGGAGGAGAAGCTGAGAAAACTCGAGAAGACGATCCTTTCTCTCAACAAGGAAGGAAACACAGTGAGGAAGGCAACTACAATCGAGACAAAATAACTGTACTCTGCTATCATTTCAGCATGCTTCACCTCTGTCTTGTCGAACCTGAAATACCCCAGAATACCGGGAACATAGCCCGCACATGCGTGGCGACGGGCTCGACTCTCGTCCTCATCCACCCTCTCGGCTTCTCGCTCAGCGAAAAGGCCGTGAGAAGAAGCGGGATGGATTACTGGAAGGATGTACGCCTCGTGGAGGAGAAATCATTCGACGAATTCATGATGAAGCATGAGGGCGATGAACTCTGGTTCTTCTCGTCTCATGCTGAAAGGCTCTTCTCGGATGTATCCTATCCCTCCGACAGGGATATCTACCTGGTGTTCGGTAAGGAATCGACTGGACTGGGAGATGAGATAATATCAGAATACCGGGAAAGGACAGTGCGCATCCCGATGACAGAAGGCGCAAGATGCCTCAATCTTTCGAACAGCGCTGCCGTCGCGGCATACGAAGTGCTGAGGCAGACAGGATACAAGGGGGTCAGATGATGACTAGAATTGCAGTAATAGGTACGGGAAACATGGGCGGAGCGGTAGCCCTCGCCCTCGAGAAGAGAAATGACACGGAGGTATACGTCTACAACAGGACGCCGGAAAAGGCGAAGAGACTTGCAGAAGGCACATCGATCACAGTACTCGAAAGCTTCGCCGGAGCAAAGGGCATGGACTGTGTCATTCTTGCCGTGAAGCCGCAGGTTCTGCCGTCAGTCTACGCCGATGCCGCAGCACTCGGGGCAGGAATGTACATCTCCCTTGCGGCCGGAGTCACTCTTTCTTCTCTGAAGGAAAATCTCAGAACAGAGAAGGTTGTCAGATACATGCCGAACATCGCGGCATCCGTTGGAGCATCGGTCACTGCCGTCACATATACTCAGGACCTTCCGGAAGAGATGAAGAAGGAAGCGCTCTCGATTGCGTCCTCATTCGGGTCCGCATTCTATCTCGACGAGAGCCTCTTCAATGCCTTCATCGGCATCTCCGGCTCGGCGATAGCATACGTCTTCGAGTTCATGCACGCCCTCGCTCTCGGAGGAGTCAGGGAGGGTCTGGGGTACACTACGGCCCTCAATATCGTGACAGATACGCTTCTGAGTGCTGCAGAACTTCAAAAATCAGGCAATAAGAGTGCAATAGAAAACGAAATTATGGTATGCTCTCCTAAAGGCACGACCATTGAGGGCCTCAAGAAACTAAAGGAATTCAACTTCGAGAATTCAGTCATCGAAGCCGTAAGTGCTGCCACGAGGAAAGCAGGCGGGTTCGAAAGGAACTGAGACAGGAGGAAGTATGATAGATATCAAGGAATTGAAAACAAGAAGAGACGAAATCAAGAAGAACATCGAAGACAGATACATGAATGTCGATCTTGATGCGAT
>CAZGNN010000189.1:0-2212 GCA_964527335.1 uncultured Spirochaetaceae bacterium
AGTTTATTCGGCAGGCACGTAATGCACTCCCCCATCCTGCTGACCCACCCTTCTTTTACGCATATGCGGTCCGGGCAGTCAGCTTCTGTCATCCGTGCTCTGCCATTTTTTATTTCCAGGGTATTGGTTCCGCCGTTGAGAGTATGGACTCCGTCTTCGAGAAGTGAGAATTCCGCTACTCTCTCCCCTCTGACAGTGACAGTCACCCTGTCACCCGTCTTCCGCGGACGGAAGACGGAATAAAGGGCAATTGCCATAGCCAGTATGATAAAGAGGAGAACAAGAGTCCCCTTCGCCTTTTTTCCTTTCACACTAGAAAGCGTAAACCGTCAGGGCAATTATGCCAAGAGCCACCATCATTACCGGATAGCCTCTCATGGCTGACGGGACGTATCTCTGTTTCACTTTCTCCCTCACGCATGAGAGTGCAACAGTGACAAGAAGATACCCAACCGCCGTTCCGACTGCCGCGAAGACAGTCTGGAGAAGCGTGTAGCCGTTATCTGCATAGAGGAGCACGGCACCGAGGACAGATGACGAGAGGGAGAGAGAGAAGAGCTCTCCGCCCTTCTTCCCCGCAATGAGGCTCACAACAGCCGTCACAAGAAGAATGGCAACGACAGAGACAAGCACTCTCAGAAAAGCGGCTCCGGACAGAAGATATTTCCCGACCGGATAGAGAAGAAGCGACGATAAGATGAGAATCACTCCGAGATAGAGTGAACAGATCACGCTGTTCTTCAGGCTGAGCCTGTCACATGAGAGGACAGTGTCAGCAGAGAAGAAGTGCACGAGGACATAGTTCGAGGAAAGAACGCATCCCGTAAGAATCAGAAAAAGTTCACCGATTGTCATTATTTCTCCTCCTTTGCATCAAAGCGTCCGACAAAAGCAAGGACAAGAGCATATACCAGGAAGCCCCCGAACGGCTTTGAGAGGATGGTGATTCGGTACGGCATCAGGAATCCCACTTCATTGCCCATGAGAGAGGCAGAACCCAGAAGCTCGCGGATGAATGCGGTGACTATGGTGAGTGCAAACCACTCCGCAGCACGGGAAACGCTGAGAGAGAGGGTCTTCGTATAGCTCATATTCCCTTCATCAGTGAGGGAAGAAAGAACAAGCGCGCTGACGCTGTTGAGTGCAAAGTATATTCCGTTACCCTGGTAGATTTCCCCTCTGAAAGCCTCAAGGACCATCATGAGTGCCGATACAACCGTGACGGAGACAAGAACTGTCGTCACAGCTCCGGCCTTCGGGGAGACAAGTCTCTTTACAGGCCATGCGATGATTGCCGTGAGAAGGACTGCCGCAACCGTATAGATTCCGAGTCCCAGAGCCGTCCTGAAAGATACCGAAAAGGCCAGAGCCGGCACGGACGAGAGCGCAAGAATTGTCATGAGTTTCTTCTTTTCCATATCAGTTACCTCCCTTTACTGCCCTGTAGGCGTCGAATGCATCGTTTATCGCATCCTTCACTGCATCGGACGAGAGTGTTGCACCGCTTATGAGTGCCTCTTCCCCGCTCCAGGACGAATCGAGTCCGGAGAACGAGGAGTAATAGTTCTCGGGAAGAGTATAGCTTGAGTAGTAATCGGCTTCGATTATGAGCTCCTTGACGGAGAATGCGGCGATCTTTCCGTCCTCTGTGAGGAGAATGTACATCGTCATGGCCTCGTTACCGAATCCGTAGGGGTGCATCGAAGCACCGTAGTATGTCTTTCCTTCATCCTCTATAAGCCACATGGATGTGACGCTGGAGTAGATACCGTCGAGAGAAAGCTGTGTGAAGGTTGCATTCTCAGAGAGGGAGCCGAGCTTCTTCACCTTCTTGAGGTCCTTCTTGCTCTCGTCCTTCGTGTTCTCCTCCGTTTCGCTCATGAGGGCATCGAGAGTAGACCGGGAGAGAGTATCGGTTATCTTTCCGTCCTTACCGTATACGGCAGCCGAGTAGCGTGAGACTATGACGGTATAGTTCTCGCCGTTCTCCTCGACCCAGTAGCCGATGGCGCTGTTGTTGCCTGCCTTTTCCGCCTTGACAACTCCGCTTACGGAAGATGTGAAATCCTCTGCAACGAGAAGTCCCTTGGGTGAGAGAGCTTCGCCGAAGAAGGAAAGGAGCGTCTCCTCGTAGACCTGCGCCGGTTCCTTCTCTGCTGCGACTATGAGGCCGTTGTCGCTGAGAGCCGTGAATGCATCCGCGACAGCCTTC
>CAZGNN010000189.1:2312-3735 GCA_964527335.1 uncultured Spirochaetaceae bacterium
CTTCTCCTTCCATACACCGTAGACCGTGGAGGGAAGATTATCGAGTTCGAGCTCCTCGAAGCCCGAGGCATCCGCCATCACGGCATACAGGGGCTCCAGCTCTGCTCCCTTGCTGTTTTCCTCGATTATCGGGGATGTGAAGACGTTGAGAAGCGAGAGGATAGCCACACCGAGAACAAGGGTAAGAAGTATTACAATGAGGTCTTTCTTATTTGACATAGCTTGAACCTCCGAGCGGAACTGTATGAGTGAGCTTCTCGATGAGAGGCGTGAAGATGTTCATGATGAGAATCGAGAGGGAGACACCCTCGGGAAGCGACATGAAGCGTCTGATTATGAATGTGATGATTCCCGAACATACGCAGAATACGACCTTACCCTTATCCGTTATAGGTGTCGTGACGTAGTCCGTTGCCATGAACACGGCTCCGAGGAAGAGTCCTCCGGAGAGTATTTCATAGAAGGCTGTCGTCAGTGAGAGTGACGAGAAGAAGTAGAGTACGAATACCGTGAGTATGTATGAAAGAGGAACATACCACTTTATGACGCCCCTTACGGAGAGATAGATCCAGCCGAGCACGATCGCGATTATGCATGTCTCGCCGATTGTTCCTCCGTGGAGCCCCAGGAGCATCTGACCGATTGTGGGAAGTGATTCGCTGTTTCCCTGGCTCAGGAGCACAAGAGGAGTTGCCGTCGACACAAGTTCGACTGCAGCAGGATTTGTGAACGTCGTTACTGAAGAGAACGTCTCGAGCATGAATACACGGCCGGTTATTGCAGGGTTTGCGAAGTTCCTCCCGAGTCCCCCGAAGAGGCACTTTGCGATGAGGACTGCAACTGCCGTTCCGACAACTGCCTCCCACACCTTCACCTCGGTTCCGAGGTTGAGGGCAAGAAGAAGTCCCGTGACGACACATGAGAGGTCACCCACCGTATTTCTTCTCTTTGTCAGAAGACAGAAGAGAGACTCGAAGACAACGGCTGAAAGCACGCATGTCACAATGAGGATGAGGGCCTTGATGCCGAATATCACGACAGCGGCGACTGAAGACGGAAGAAGCGCGATGATGACATCGAGCATGATCCGGGGCGTACTGCTCCTGTCATGGAAATGAGGTGAAGATGCTGTACTGAGATTATAGCTTTCCATTTTACTTCCTCCTCTCTCTCAGGAAGGCCTTGCCCTCCCTGTTATGCTGGACAAGCGGCCTGTGCGCAGGACATACGAATGCGCAGCATCCGCATTCCATGCATGTATTGACGTCGGCCTTCTTCAGAAGAAGCTCCTTCTTCTCTTCATCTTCCTCCTCCAGGGCATCGCTCAGAGCCCAGGGATTGAGATTGAGGGGGCATGCGCTGACACATCGGCCGCAGTGGATGCAGACGCTCTCTTCGTCGATGTGCGCCTCCTTTTCGTCCA
>CAZGNN010000190.1:0-3725 GCA_964527335.1 uncultured Spirochaetaceae bacterium
TATCCTTCCTTCTCGATTGTCGACTTTATGAGTGTGCTGTCGACATCCTTTGAGAGAGTAAGTGTCACCTCACCCTTCACGTGGTCGGCCTTTGCCCCCGAGACGCCGTCAAGCGCCTTGAGAACATTTTCCACTCTCATCTCGCAGTGCGGGCACATCATGCCCTCTACCTTTACTTTTCTTTCCATTGACTTTATCTCCTTTACGGTTGTGTTTTCCGTTCTGTGTTTACGTCTTGTTGGTTTATATATCTTGCAGAGGTTGAGCCTCAGAGCATTCGAGCATACGCAGAATGACGAGAGCGACATCGCGAGTGCTCCGAACATCGGCTGGAGCTCCCATCCGAAGAGCGGGATGAAGAGACCCGCCGCAAGAGGTATTCCTACAGTGTTGTAGATGAACGCCCAGAAGAGGTTCTCGTAGATGTTCCTGAGTGTCGAACGCGAAAGGTTGAATGCACCGACAGCATCCATGAGCGTGCTCTTCATGAGAACGACGGATGAGGAGTCTATTGCGATATCTGTTCCGCTGCCGATGGCAATGCCGACGTCGGCTTCGGTAAGGGCCGGAGAATCGTTGATGCCGTCTCCGACGAATGCGACCTTTCCGTACGCCTTGAGTTTTCTCACTTCCTCAGCCTTTGAAGACGGCAGTACTCCGCTGATAATCTTCTTCACCTTAAGACCGGAGCATATATTCCTTGCGGTGTTCTCGTTGTCTCCCGTGATGACAACGACATCGAGTCCCATACTGTCCATCATTTCGATGGCCTTCCTGCTGTCATCCTTGATTCTGTCGGCAATGGTGATGAGGCCAAGGAGAGTGTCACCTAGAACGACATATACAAGAGAGGAGCCGGAGGATGCCGTCTTTGTTCTGAGCTCTTCAAGATATCCTGTGTTCCTTAACTTCAGGTCTTTTATGAAGCCAAGGTTGCCGCAGTATGCATCCATACCGTTGACTTTTCCCCTTATTCCCTTACCCGGAACAACTTCCGTATCCTCTGAAACATAAGGTGTTATATTCTTCTCTCCGGCATACTTCATTACGGCAACTGAAAGAGGATGATCGCTCTTGCACTCCAGGGCCGAGGCAACACGGATTACTTCATCTGTTTCATCATTGAATGAATAGATTTCATCTACCCTGCTCTTTCCCTCGGTTATGGTTCCGGTCTTGTCGAGAGCAACTACGTTCACCTTTCCCAGTTCCTCAAGTGCACTCGCCGACTTGAAGAGAATGCCGTTTCTGGCACCCACTCCGCTTCCGACCATGATGGCAACGGGCGTTGCGAGCCCGAGTGCACACGGACAGGAGATGACAAGTACGGTTATTCCGCGCTCGAGCGAGTAGCCTATATCATGAGAACACAGCATCCAGATGATTGTGGTGACGACGGCAATGGAGATTACAACGGGAACGAAGACACCGCTGACCCTGTCTGCAGTCTTCGCTATCGGGGCCTTCGAGGAGGCGGTTTCCTCGACAAGCCTTATTATCTGGCTGATAGTGGTGTCATCACCGACCTTCTCTGCACGGCAAACAAGATAACCCGACTGGTTGATGGTACCGCTCGAGACACGGCTTCCCTTTTCCTTGTCCACGGGGAGGCTCTCGCCCGTGAGTGACGATTCGTCGACGGCACTGGTTCCCTCGATAACGACGCCGTCAACGGGAATCTGTTCGCCGCCCTTGACAGAGAAGATATCGCCGACCCTGACATCCTCGATTGGAGTCACTACTTCCTTACCGTCAACGATTAAAACGGCTTCCCGGCTCTTGAGCTTCGCGAGGCTCCTCAGGGCATCAGTCGTTCTTCCCTTGCTCTTTGCCTCGAGTGTCTTCCCGACCGTTATGAGAGTGAGAATCATCGCACTCGACTCGAAGTAGAGACCGTGGATGTTCTCCATGGCACCTGTCGTGTCACCCTTTCCCATAAGGTAACAGGCATCGAGAAGAAGGTAGAGAGACCACATGTATGATACCCCCGAGCCCAGTGACACGAGTGAATCCATATTCGGAGCCCTGTGAACCAGGCCCTTGAATCCCGATATGAAGAACTTCTGGTTTATCACCATAACGATGGAGGCAAGGAACATCTCCACGACTGCGATGGAGATATGATTTGCTGTGAAGAATGACGGAAGCGGCCAATGCCACATCAATGCTCCCATGCTGAAGTACATGAGAATCAATGTGAAAACGGCAGAGACAGCAAGCCTCTTTATGAGTTTCGGAGTCTCCCTGTCCCTGAGGCTGTCATCACTCTCGGACGACGTCTTTGCCTTTCCTTCGACGGATGCCGTATAGCCGGCGTCCACGACAGCCTTTATCACGGCATCATCGGGAGCCGTTCCCTCGACGTTCATCGAATTCGTGAGAAGGGAGACAGAAACGCTTTCTACTCCTTCAACCTTCCCCACTGCCTTCTCGACACGGGCCGAGCACGCAGCGCAGCTCATACCGCCGACACTATATCTTCTCATCTCATAAGCCTCTCGACTATAGCCATCGTCTCGTCCAGCACCTCGTCCTTACCTTCCCTTATGTCACGTGCGACACAGCCGTGAAGATGGGAGGAGAATATCTCGCGCTCGAGTGCCTCGAATCCCTTCCCGACAGCGGCACACTGCATCAGTATGTCTACGCAGTATCTGTCACCGTCTATCATTCCCTTTATTCCGTTAAGCTGTCCTATCAGTCTGTTGATCCTGTTCTCCAGCCCTTTCTTCTCTTCGTCGGACCTCAGTGTCCGCTTTTCCCCACTCACGCAGCAGCATTTATCAGCCATAATGACTCCAATACCCCCAAGGGGTATATTACAGATACCACCCGGGGGTATATTCTGTCAACGGGAAAATTGCAATATAACCCGAATTATGGTAGTCTCACCCACATGGACGACAAGAAGATAAGAAATATAGGCATCATGGCTCACATCGATGCAGGAAAGACCACTACAACAGAGAGAATCCTCTTCTATACGGGAGAGAACCACCGTATCGGGGAAGTTGACAACGGTGAAGCCACAATGGACTGGATGGAACAGGAGCAGGACAGGGGAATAACGATCACATCCGCTGCCACGACATGCTACTGGAGAGAGCACCAGATCAACATCATCGACACCCCGGGCCACGTCGACTTCACGGCCGAGGTCGAAAGAAGCCTCAGGGTCCTCGACGGAGCCGTCGGCGTATTCTGTGCCGTGGGCGGAGTCGAACCCCAGACGGAGACAGTCTGGCGTCAGGCCGACACCTACTCCGTTCCCCGCATCGCATTCGTCAACAAGATGGACAGACTCGGAGCCGACTTCTACCGCGTCCTTGACGAGATGAAGAAGAAACTCGGGGCCAACCCAGTTCCCCTCTTCATTCCTGTCGGAGCCGAAAGCTCGTTTTGCGGTGTCATAGATATAATGAAGGGAAAGTACCTGACATTCAGCTCCGACGACCAGGGCTCCACAATCACCGAGAATGAAATTCCCGCTTCTTACGAGGAGAAGTACGAGGAGATGAGGGAGAGTCTCATCGATTCTCTTGCCTCCTACTCCGATGAGATAACCGAGCTCTACTTCGACGGTGCCGAAATCCCCGTGGATCTCATGAAGGAGACAATCAGGAAATGCACCATCGAGAGAACAATTCTCCCGGTGTTCGTCGGTTCGTCCCTCAAGAACATCGGCGTCCAGACTCTTCTCGACGGAATCGTGGACTATCTTCCCT
>CAZGNN010000191.1:0-3705 GCA_964527335.1 uncultured Spirochaetaceae bacterium
ATCCCTTGACCTTTCTGAAGACGCGGCAGAAGTATGCCTGGTCCTGGAAGCCCGTGAGGGATGCTATCTCGCTGATGGAGGACCCCGTCTCCAGTAACAGGCGTGATGCTATCTGGATACGGTAGCGGTTGAGATAGTCCCAGGGGCTTATTCCGATTTCCTTGCGGAATATGCGGGTGAGGTAATCCTCGCTGATATTCACCGATCCCGCTATCTGCCAGCGTGATATCGAATAGGTTGCGTTGTCGTTGAGGTAGCAGATTGCCCTCTTCACGAGGATACTTGTCAGCGGCGGCAGCAGTTCCTCTCCGCCGAAGACCGCGACGATGCGGTTGATAAAGCCTTCGGCCTCGGTAATCGAGGTGTTCACGATGAGGACATTCGGAGTCGAACTGAGGGACTCGACATCCTCCCCCCTGAAGCGGTCGCGTATGATGAGGACGGGAGTCTTCGTGAACCTCCTGTCCTTGCGGATGGCATCTATCTTCTGGCTGTCGACTTCATAGAAGACGAAAAGCGGGGACGATGAGCCGTCCTTTATGTCCGCTGTGTCCTTCACTTCCTCGACGGGAGCGAACTCCTTGAGAATCGAGAGAGACTGAGGGAACGGACCGAAGGAGTAGATGCAGCCCTTGCCTTCTGTCGGAATCGTGCCTTCGACTGCCGCATTCACAGATATGCTCTCCCCCTCCATGCCGAAGCATATGAACGGAAGGGATCTCGCTTCCTTGTGGTTACGAAGAAGATTCATTGCGATACCGCTCTGCTTGCTCACTCTCTTGACGTTCCAGGCGATGGCAGAATATGTACCAATTGTATTGATCTCATGAATGACATCATCGTAGCTCATGAATGTGACACTGCCGCTGATGGAGGACGGCATCTCCTTCTCGTCGTCCGATATGAAGAGGACTCCACTCTCTCCTCCGCCGGAGGGAGCGTCACCGGAGAGTGACGGATAGGAAAGGAACACATCGAGTGCGCCCTTTATGAAGGAGAAGCGTGCATTCTGCATCAGGAGAAGCTTCTCCACGTACTGCAGTGTCGGCGTCACCGACGGGATACGGGAGAAAGGCTCTCCGTGGAAATGGAGCGCGACAGAAGCCGGAAGGAGCGAGACGTCAAGTTCCACTCCCTCTCCGTAGTAGGCCGTTATGCAGGAAGCTATCTCCTCAACGGAATTACGGTCGAAGACAACTGACGGGAGAGGAGTTGGAGAAGAGACCTTTATTCCCTTCTCTCTCACGATGTCGAGGAGCTCGGAGAGCGGTATGAAGCTCTCCTCGAGCGTTACGCCGCCCTTCTCGACTGCCGTGAGCTCCAGAAGGTGCTCGGTTTTCACGATTGTCGACAAGAGCTCCGCACTGTCGTATTCCTTCTTTTCCGTGAGGGCTTCTCTCATGCGGTCCAGGGGCTCCTTGAGCTCCTCTGTTATGTGGGCGTAGAAATCACTCGACTGCTTTTCGGCTTCCTCTGCCTTCTGGCTCTTCTCGCATGCTATGGAGTAGAGGTCGATGGCCTGCATCGAGGACGAGATGTCGGTGCGGATGTTCTCGAGCATCGATGCCGGGCAGTCACGGTTCTTGAGTATTATGTAGCCGTCCATGCTGTTCTCGTAGTAGAGAGGTTCGACGACGAAGAGGCCCCGCTGTATCTCGTACTCGAGCTCCTCGGGATAGAGGAGGTCTGAGGAGAACTCCATCCCCTCGGTGAAGAGCTTGTCGCCCGAGAATCCGCTCTCGAGCCTTGCCTTGCCTTCTTCCGGATAGATGAAGAGGAAGGCCTTGTCTATTCCCATAGTCGGGAACGAGTCCTTCATGGCCTCGCTGAGCTCCACGTACGAGTGGATACGGAGAAGTCTGTTCGTGAATTCGTTATGTGCGTTGTTGATGTCCCTCGCCCTGAATGACGAGACGGCATTCACCTTGACGACGTTCTCCATCATTATCTCATGCAGCAGTTCCATCTCCTCCATCGAGAGGGTACGGTCGGGGAAGAACCGCCTGGCAAGCTTGAGGGCGGAGAAGAAGAACTTCATCGTGCCGCCGTGCCTGAGATAGCGCCAGCAGAGTTCATCGTAGACTCTTCTGTTCTGCTGCGACACATTCTCGCCGTCACGGAAGACAAGTCTCACGAGAGAGAGGAATGCCTGTGCATTCTCTCCTCCGCTCATACGCATGTTTATCCACTTCTCGAATTCCTCACAGGATTTTATCTCGTCGGCCATCTTCTCGTTGCCGTAGGATTCCATGCAGCCGCAGCTTCGTCTGTATACGCTGACGGTCGGAAGGGAAAGAGAGGAGCAGACTTCGTCGCTCCTGGATTCCATCTCCCTGATCCTGTCGAAGCTCTGCTCGATCATGTCCTTCACGGGAAGACGCACGGTCGTGAGCTCCGTGGAGGGCAGGAATGCCTCCGGAGAGTCGTTGAAGCCGGCGACGGCTATGTCGTCGGGAATATGGTAGCCGTGCTCCTCGAGATAGCGCGATGTCATGTAGCCCATCATGTCGGATGAGGCGTAGACGGCATCCCAGTCCTTCTTCGGAAGGCGGCGGTTGGTTTCTGTTATCTCGCGGATGGCCTCCTCACCTTCACCCCACGCGTGCGGGGACGAGACGAGAGACGGGTCGTACTCGATGCCGTGGTCCCTGAGGCAGTCCTTATAGGCTGCAAAGCGGGAGGACGCGGAGTCGTGGTTCTCCGGACCGCGGAGGAAGACAATCCTCCTGTAGCCGTGAACCGTTATGAAGTGTTCAATCATGCGGTAGACACCGCTGTAGGCATCGTATGTGATGGAGGGCACACCCGGGACATCTATTCCGAGTGATACCACCGGAATCCTCTCGCTGAGCTCCTTCGTCCATGCGGCGACATCACTCCAGGTGACGGCACCCGCAAGCGTACTTCCCCACACGACTGCGCCGTCGAGATTGGACGACGTTGCGTAACGGAAAATGGCATTGCGAAGGTATTCGTCATCCTTCCTGTAATCAAGCCTTCCTCCCGGAAGGACAAACACAGTATGGTCCGTGTAGAGACGTGATTCCTCGTTGATGGTCTCCCACAGCCTGAGACCCGTTCCCTGATGCAGATTCGCACCCAGATATCCTGTCCTTTTTGCCATTCTGACTCCCTGATTCTCTTATGATAACGGTTTTATCCAAAAAATTGTAAAAAGAATTATCTATTTTCACCAGTTTTTCGACCGGAAAATATAGTTTAACCTCACTACAGGATGCCACGGAGCAGCAAAGAAAGGACAAAGGAAACGGAATTTAACAAATTTCAATCTTTACTGTTTTCCGCCTTTTCATATTATATAAGTAGCAACTACGCAAAAGGAGTTGAATATGAAAGAATTCATGGACAAGGATTTCCTCCTTGAAACCGAGACAGCCAGAACGCTGTTCCACAAATATGCTGAAAACCAGCCTATCTTCGACTACCACTGCCACCTCATTCCCCAGCAGATTGCAGAGAATGCACGCTTCACGACCATCACGGACGCATGGCTCGGCGGCGACCACTACAAGTGGAGACAGATGAGAACCTGCGGCTTCCCCGAGGAGCTCATCACAGGCAAGAACGCCGATCCGTGGGAGAAGTTCTACGCATGGGCAGAGACGATGGAGAACCTCATCGGCAACCCTCTCTATCACTGGACACACCTCGAGCTCCAGAGATACTTCGGTATCTACGATGTTC
>CAZGNN010000192.1:0-3662 GCA_964527335.1 uncultured Spirochaetaceae bacterium
CGGAGACAGAAAAAGGGCACTTTTTCTCCGAAGCGGAACTGTCCGTTCCGTTTCGGGTATTACCGTTGAAGTATGAGGAGAAAGATAGACTATGACTTATGATTATCATTACATACCCGCACGCATCGTGGAGGAATGGGCAGATGAAGAGGGATTCGTATCAGCAGTCGTCATCGAGAACGACGGCGTGAAGCTTACCGAAAAGCCGTATGATGAGCTCTTTACGGAGAAGTTTGAAACTGAAACAGCGGACGCTGCTGAGGATGACCTCGAGTCATTCACGACACCGGCATACTCGGCGTCCCTCGAATCACTTATGAGAGAGGATGCCGACATAGACAACAACCCCTTCTGGGCGGCATCTCTTCTTGTTACCGAGATGCTTCTTAAGATTCCTTCTTCTCACATCGTTCCAGGAAGAGAAGATGACGAGGGGAAGAGGAAGATGACACTCGAGTCTCTTATCGAATGCGATGAGAGGAGCTGGTACTGGCGTGACGAACTCATCGACCTCAAGTACGCCATCGTCGAAGCTCCGGAAGGTTCCTTCTTCCTCCTTGGTGATAACCCGATGTATATCGGGAGAAGAGGAGAGTCTGTACGCTCCCTCGTCACAGGAGAGGGTGCGTTCTTCCTCATTCCTCTTACGAGGAAGAAGGCTGTCATAGTCTTCGACAGCACAGTATATTCAACATACGTGGATAAGGACAAAAGGATAGTTCTATCCCCCGGTGATGTGGATATGATCAACCGCTGTATAATGAAGAGAAGCCGCACGGTGGCCGTCGGCGGCAGTGATGATATCTACAGCCTTTACATACTTCATGAGGCCTGGAATCTCAGGAAGGACAGCAGCAGAGAGGAAGATTACACAGCAGGAAATCTGGACTTCATCTCCGTATCTGAAGAGAAGAGGGGACAGGAAAAGGAGAAGACCCGGGAATACTGCTCCCTCCTCGACGCCTTCAGAAAGAAGGAGATAGACGCAAAGGGTATCGCAATGTTCTCCGACGAAGCCGAAGAGAAGGAATGTGCCTATGTCTGGAGCTGGATCCTCTCCCAGATTGAGAAGGGAAAGAGGAACGGCAGCGGAAGAGCCGGCGACTGAGCGGGGCCTGTAAACGGAGTCTTCTGCCGGCGGTGACACTGCATCTGCCTCGCTTCCTACTTGTAAACAACAAATGCCCGGAATCCCGGGCATCTGTCATCAGAGTGTTTCTCTTAATACCATTCAGTGTTTCCGTAAGTATCCAGAGCCTTAAGGAATTTTGTGGAAACCTCTTTCCCGTTGACGGATGCGGCGGTGTATCCCCCGGTGCCGTTTTCATACTTCTTTGTGTAGGAGATGGAGTACTCCGTTCCGTTGATAGTTGTGCTTATCGAGAGCGTCTGTGTGTAATTTGAATCAGTTCCGGTTGTTGTTGCCGTGTAAGATCCTTTACTGATGACTATCTCTTCGTCCTTTACTTCTTTAGAGGTCCCGTCAGCTCTATTGATAATCTCATACGTAGCCGTCAGTCTCACGTTCGATATGGTCGCATCCGTGTATGTTCCGGAAGTCGTTCCTTCGACGAATTTGCTGTTTGTGGTACTACCGCTAATTTTGTACTCGTCAGTAGCATGCATATACTCAGCATAATTTGCAACGGAACCGCCGCTTATACCTGTTATGGTTGCATTTTCCAGAGTGGTTTCACTGTAAGCGCTATACTGATGCATGACATCACGCCAGAGCCCGTCCTGGAGGAATAATCTGTACTTGATGAATTCCCCGTATGTCTCGGCAGCTTCATCAAGCTTTGCCTGTGTTCTCTTTTCTGCTTCCTCTTCGCTGATGCCGCTTGCAGAGCAGGCCACAAGTGATATCACGGTAAGGACCGTAATCATGATCAATAGAAATTTCTTCATTTTTCATCTCCGATGCTGCCTTGACAGGACAGCCTCAAAAATGTATAAACCTTTTTTTTCTTTGTGCAATAAGGGGTTAGTCTTTATAACACCGTGAAGTGTGTACCGGTTCTGTCGGGTCAGAACAGCTATTCCCCTGTTTCCGGCACACCGGAGACAGGGCAGGGATGGGTTCGTTAAGTCCGGCACAGAAAGAAAATGGCGGACAGTTTCACTCCGCCTCTGATGACGCCGCAGTCTGCTTACCATACGACACATAATTCTGGACAGTCAGCATTCTGTACTGTCTGAAGAGGGAGAAGAGGGTGGTGTTATCCGGAGGAGCAGAAGGCGTGCATCATATGAACATGGCCATATAGTGCGGAAGGGTTATCTTTGTTCTGTCGACGCCGAGATTTCCGTCAATCAGCTTATAAGCATATGGCGGCCTGAACTGGGAGATGAAATCATTCAATGAATCTGTCGCACCTCTTTTTGATTTCACTTCCACGGGAATGACGGCACCGTCCCTTTCGAATATGAACTCTATTTCCTTGGTGTTGTCCTTCTTTTTGAAATAATTGAGGACGAAACCTCTTTTGTGCAGGATGTCGAAGATGAGATTCTCATAGATACCACCCTTCGCATGTCCCTTCAGAGTGCCCAGGAGAAGAGCCTTCTGTGTTTCGAAACCGTACATGCTTGTCGTAAGCCCTATATCTGTCGTGTAGAGTTTGAAGGAATCTTCCGTTTCGTAGGCCTTCAGCGGCATTTCGGGAAGCGTGACATTCCGTACGAGAGAGACGAGTCCCGCATCTTCAAGCCAGTACAGGGAATTATCATATTTCTTTGCACTTCCGTTCTTGTCGACGACTTTGTACTGGAATTTCGTATATTCCCTGGCAAGCTGTCTGGGAATTGAGTTGTAGCATGCCTTTATTTTCGGTTTCTCCGAATTCTTCGCATAATTATCGATATCGTCCTCGTAAGACCTGAATATCTTCTGCTGCGTATCGTAGACCTTCTGGAAGTTACTGGTCTCAAGATAGCAGTTGACTACCTCCGGCATTCCGCCTATGACCATGTATTCCCTGAGGTACTTCAGGTATTTTTCGTTGATTCCGTTTTCTTCATAGGAAGGAACCTTCTCCTTCCTGTCGAAGTAGCCCCTGAGGGAGTTTATCGCATCTTCACTTACACCGTTGGCCCAGAGAAACTCTTCGAAATCCAGACTGTACATCATGATCTCACGTTCGTATCCAACAGGTATGGAAATATCATTCCTGTTTTCATTATCACCCGTGCTGCGGTTGTAATGAATACCCAGGAGGGAACCAGATGCTATGACATCATATTTTCCGTCGATTGCCAGGAATTTGAGGGCAGTCCGTGCCTTAGGGCATCTCTGGATTTCATCGATGAAGATCAATGTGTCATTTTCAACAAGTTCAACTCCGGGAATATACAGTGAGATGCGTTTATAGATTTCCACAGGTTCAAGGGAACCTTCGAATATGTTCCTGAGTTCTTCAGATTCCAGAAAGTTGATGTAGACATACTTCCTGTAGTTTTCCTTTCCGAATCTTTCGATTATGTATGTCTTGCCTACCTGCCGGGCACCGTTTACAAGAAGACATTCATGTTTTTTCATCTTTTTCCAGTCCACTAAAACGTCATACATTTTTCTCTTGAGCATATCTGTAGTCCTCTTCGATAGTTAGAATACAGGAGTGCCACGAATTTGACAATGGAAAACAGAAAACATGCCACGAATT
>CAZGNN010000193.1:0-3652 GCA_964527335.1 uncultured Spirochaetaceae bacterium
GAGGTCTCCTCCCACCGGAAGGAAGGTCTTCAGCATCCCCTCGGGATAGACGAAGTGCGTTCCGTATTCATAGACACGGCATTCGGCGTTTTCTCCCGCTCTCTTCTTCATGCGGGCGATGTATGATGCAGTATCCCACATGGAGTCGTCTTCTGCTCCTATGAGAAGAATCTTTCCCCTGATGTTCTCGACTTTTATGAACTTGTCTTCCGTTAGAGGTGTTCTCTTCTCGCTTTGTGCGAAGATGTCGTAGGAGGCGATTGCGTCTCCTGTCCTTTTTATCTGCTCCCTCACGGCATTGCCGTAATCGGGATGACGGAAGGCATACTCAAGGTAGGGGAGGTTTTCTCCGTCCTTTGTCAGAAGGCTCTCTCCGTCGGAAGGCCACTCGGTGTAGCCGTCTTTCCTGCCGCGGATGAAACCTTCGGGAATGAAGTCACACGGAGTGAGTGCTATCGTAAGCGATATGTCGGGGTAGAGAGATGCCGCCGTGAGGGCGATTGCCGTCGTTGTCGACACCCCGATTATTCCGATACGTCTGTTTCCCTGTTTTCTGAGATAGTCTATCTGGCTTCTGATGCCTTCTATGGGGACACTGTGGAAGCCCCCTTCAGGAGCTGATGTGAGGACGTTCACACCGAACTTCTTCATAAGCCACTTCTTAGCGGCCTTCGCAACTCCCTTATCGGGGTTCCCTCCGATAAGGGCGATGATGGCGCTTTGTGCTCCCTTCTTTTCGTGGTAGCAGCATATGAATCCGTCTTTCGTGTATTCTGTCATTCTCTGATTTCCTGAGGTCAGCAAATTCTAACTTCGGGAATGGATTGTTGCAACACTGCACACAGTGGGAATGATATGAAGAAAATAAGGAATAATCGTGAAAGACCTTGTTTATTTTTCCCCATAGGGGAAGAATAGTGGACATGAAGTACATGGACGTCAGAACTGCAAGTGAGAAGTGGGGAATCACCCCGCGTCGTGTCCGCATTCTCTGCAACGACGGAAGAATAGACGGCGCCGTCAGAAACGGCTGGTCATGGGTCATTCCCGATGACACCCCGAAGCCCAGGGACGGAAGGGTCCTGAGGCGCTTCAAGGCGCTCGACATAAGACCCGGCAGTGTCGATGTCGACGGTCTTAAGGAAGACAGGAGACTCATATCGAAAGAGGATTATTTCTCCTCCCCGAAGCTCAATCTTCATATTGCAAGGACACTCTCGTTCCTCTTCGCACTCGAAGGGGAGGATGTCAGCGAGGAGGATGCTCTCCGTATCCTCTCGGGATTCCTCGTCTATAACCTGAGCCTCAGCACTCATCTTCTTGTAATCAACTTCGCTTCTGTTCTCCGCGAGGAGAGAGAGCGTGACGGCAAGTGGGGAGAAGGGGACATCAAGAGGATGTACTCATCCCTGATGAGAGGGATCCTCTGGACGGACGGGGCCTACAGAAAGGGAAAGGTGAAGAGAGGCGAGGAGAATGTCGAGATAAGCTCGGCTGTCGAGACTGTCGTGAATCAGTACGACTCGTCCTGGTCAATGCTTCATCCCCTGACGTCGTCTCTTCTTCTCTCGGGGGAACTCATGAGGATTGCACCATATAAGGAACATATGATTTTCTTCACATACCTTCTCTTTGCGGGAGAGCTCATGAGAAGCGGCTTCGTTCCGCCGACGATGCAGCATCAGTCACTCAACGAGGCGAAGGCTGCATACGCACTCATTGCATCCAAAGGCGTCTATACAGATATGACCAACTATACGGAAAGAATGATGAAGAGCACATACGGGGAGCTTGAAAAGAATGTATGACATAATACTCAAGAACGGACTTGTCCTCGACGGCAGGGGAAGTGCACCGAAGAAGGCCAATGTTGCCGTATTCTCCGATTCCATCGCTCTCGTCACCGATAACGATATTGCACGTGCACGTACTGTCATCGACTGCAGCGGGAAGTACATCGCTCCCGGTTTCATTGACAGCCACTGCCACACCGATTTCCTCGTTCTGAGGGACCCCAAGGCCGAAGCCAGAATCGGCCAGGGAATAACGACGGACGTCACCGGTAACTGCGGCATCGGAGTATTCCCTTACACCGACCCCATTCTGAAGGATATGGTGAAAGATGTCCTGGGTGAGTGGAATGACTGGTCCTGGACTGACTTCTCGTCGATGAAACGCTACTATCTGGAGAAGAAGATCGGCGTCAACGAACTCTTCCTCGTATCTCATACGGCACTGAGAGTCGCAGCAATGGGATCCGACTGCAGAAGGGAGGCGACTGAAGAGGAGATTGACAGAATGTGCTCGATTCTCCGCTCTCAGCTCAGGGCGGGAGCCGCAGGATTCTCCTCGGGCCTCTATTACTCTCCATGCGTCTATTCGACGGAAGAGGAACTCTACAGAATTCTCTGTACCGTCAAGGAGGAGGGTAAGATATTCACCGTCCATCACAGAACGGAAGGCAACGGCTGCCTCGAATCCCTTAGGGAAGTGCTGGATGTATCTTTGCGTAGCGGCGTCAGACTTGAAGTCTCGCACCTCAAGGCCATCGGCGGCCCCAACCAGGGTGAAGCGGAGAAGATGCTCTCCCTCATTGACGAATACAGGAAGAACGGACTTGATGTGAAGTTCGACCAGTACCCGTACACATTCGGTTCGACATCACTCTTTTCCCTCCTTCCTCCGCGTGTTCTCGCATTCTCGAGACTCGAGCAGAGAATGGCACTTTCACTCGAGAGCGAGAGGGAGACAATCAAGAAGGAAATCCTCACTGACAGGACATGGGACAGCATCTATCCCCTTGTAGGTCCGGAGAACATCTTTGCACTCTTCCTCTCCTCATCGCCCGAGTATAACGGAATGAGTCTGAAGGCCATTGCTGACAGAATGGGACTATCCGATCCCCTCGACGCGCTCTTCGACATTCTCAGGGACGAGACGGGCCTTGCCGTCATGACAGATACCACCGAGACGGAGGAGACACTCGAGAAAATCATGGTTCATCCTCTGATGTGCTTCGGAACCGACAGCCTCTACTCGTCTCCTCTTCCTCATCCCAGGTCTTATCATTCGACGGTTGATTTCCTCTCGAAATACGTGAGGGACAGAAAGCTCCTCACTCTCGAGGAAGCCGTAAGGAGAATGACAGGGGAGACAGCCTCCCGCTTCGGCCTCACGGACAGGGGAATCCTCGACGAGGGATACCGTGCAGATATCGTTGTCTTCGACCTCGACAGGCTCAAGGCAAATGACGATTACACGAACGAAGGAATCGAGTGCGTGATCCTCAACGGCAGGATTGCATCCTACAAGGGTGAGATTCTCTATACGGGAGAAGGAAGAGTACTCTGATGGAGAGAGAACTTACTTCCCGTCAGAAGAAGGTGATAGGTATTGCCGCTATTGTCATCTTCGTCCTTTTCTGTGTGGCGGCATTCTTTCTCGTCGGCGTTCCCATTGTGAAGACCGCGAAGAATCCCGAGGTCTTCAGAGAATGGATTGACGGCATGGGAATGTGGGGAAAGCTTGCATACGTCGGCATATGCTTTCTGCAGGTGCTGGTTGCAATAATACCCGGTGGCCCGATAGAACTTGCCGGAGGCTATGCGTTCGGCCACACGGAGGCTACCGTTCTCAGTACGATAGGACTGGG
>CAZGNN010000194.1:0-3651 GCA_964527335.1 uncultured Spirochaetaceae bacterium
TCACTACCTTCTTTTCTCTTTTTGAGATATTGTAGTCCTCATGAAAAAGATATACATGGAAAGCCTCGGCTGTGCAAAGAACCAGGTTGACTCGGAAATCCTCCTTACCTATGCGGAGGAGAACGGCTATGAAAGAGTTGATAACGCAGAGGATGCTGACGTCATCGTCGTCAATACCTGCGGCTTCATAAGAAGTGCAAAAGAGGAATCGATAAATACCTTTTTCTCCCTCAGGGAGCAGTACCCGAAGGCGAAGATCATCCTCGCGGGATGTCTTGCCGAACGCTACGGCAGGGAGATGGAGCTCGATGAGGCCGATGCCATATTCGGTAACCATGACCTCTCCCTCTTTCCGACTGTTCTCAGGGAAGTCGAGGAAAACGAAAAGCCGGTACTCGTTCCCGAGTACCCCGACCCCGACAGGGAACGCGACGACCGCAAGGAGCTGCTGTCGTTCCCCGGAAGTGCATACCTCAAGATAAGCGAAGGCTGCAATCACTGCTGCTCGTACTGTGCTATCCCGGTAATCAGAGGCCCGCTCAGAAGCAGACCCTTCGAAAAGATAGTGGAGGAAGCGAAGAGACTCATCTCATCCGGTATCTACGAGATAAACGTCGTTGCCCAGGATCTCGGTGCCTACGGACTCGATATCTACGGAAAGAGCAGATTCGTCGAGCTCATGGATACTCTCTCGTCCCTCGAGGGTGACTTTGTCCTGAGAATGCTGTATATCCACCCGGATACGTTCCCGATGGACCTTATAGACCTTGTCGCATCAAGGAAGAAGATTCTCCCTTATTTCGATATCCCGGTACAGCATGCAAACCATGAGGTTCTCCTCTCGATGAAGAGAACAGGTGACGGTGATATCTACGCTTCCCTCTTCAATAAGATAAGGGAGAAGAATCCCGATGCAGTCATAAGAACAACCCTCATGCTGGGCTACCCCGGAGAGGACAGGGCGGCATTCGAGGAGCTGCTGTCGTTCCTCGACAAGGCACAGCCCGACTGGATGGGCTCATTCCTCTACTCGCGTGAGGAGGATACTCCCGCTTATAAGATGCGCTCTCAGAAGGAACACGACAAAGCCCAGAAGGAAGCGAAGAAGTGGCAGAAGGAACTCGAGGAGAAGCAGAGTGCGATAACCGAAAAGCGACTCCAGCGCTTCGTCGGCAGAACCTACCGCTGTCTTGTCGAGGAGATAATAGAAGGCGAGGAGCTTGCCATCGGCCGCATCTACTCCCAGGCTCCCGATGTTGACGGTGCCACCGTCATCATGGGGCGGGGCCTCAAGAGCGGCAGCGTTGTCACAGTCGGAATCAGAAGTGTCCGCGGCGTGGACCTGGAGGGTATTCTAATTGATTGACCTTTCATCCCTCAACGAAGAGCAGAAGGAGGCCGTTCTCGACACGAGAAACAACCTCCTCATCCTTGCCTGTGCCGGAAGCGGCAAGACAATGACTGTCACCTATAAGATTGCATACGAGATAGAAAGCGGGTTCGTTTACCCCGCACAGGTCTGTGCCGTGACGTTCACGAACAGGGCCGCAAAGGAGATGAAGGACAGAATCGAGAAGCTCCTTCCCGATACCGATACATCCCGCATGGTAGTGAGAACATTCCATTCACTCTGTGCGTCTCTCCTGAGGCGCTTCGGGGAGAGCGTGGGACTTGGACCGAACTTCACGATATATGATGACGATGATGCATTCCAGGTACTCCTGGGAGTATCGAACAGGGACCGTAAGCTCCTGAGGGAGACAAGCCGCACGATATCGAAACTGAAGGACCTCGGAATAACGCCGGATGACAGGAGAGTGGGGGACTACACGAAGGACCCCGAATTCCGCACCATCTACAGAGCGTACAACAACGCCCTCAGGGAGAGCGGCAACGTCGACTTTGCCGACCTCATCGGAAAGGCCGTCGAACTCCTCGACACCGACGAGAATGCACGGCGTTACTGCCACGATCGCTTCCGTCTCGTGCTCGTCGACGAGTACCAGGACTCGAACGGCGAGCAGTTCGAGTTCCTGAAGCGTTTCGTCTCGCCCTCAAGCCAGCTCATAGCAGTCGGTGACGACGACCAGTCGATCTATTCGTTCCGCGGGGCCGAAATCAGGAACATCCTCTCGTTCGCAAGCGACTTCAAGGGAGTGAGGGAGATAAAGCTCGAGAAGAACTACCGCTCGACCGACGAGATTCTCGCTCCGGCATCGGCTCTCATAAAGCACAATACGAAGAGGCATGACAAGAACATCGTCTCGGCAGACGGCAAGAAGGGACCCAAGCCCGTTGTTCTGATTTCCCAGACGGGAAGCATGGAGGCGAAGAGAGTTGTCGACATAATCCGCTCCATGAGGGACTACAGCAACACTGCGGTACTCTACCGCACGAACGCGCAGTCCCTGCCGTTCGAAACAGAGCTCACGAAGATGAAGATTCCCTACAAGGTAGTCGGAGCACTCAAGTTCTATGAAAGAGAGGAAATCAAGGACTGTCTTGCATTCCTGAGACTTCTTCTCAATCACCGTGACCAGGTATCTTTCAAGAGAATAATCAACAAGCCCGCAAGAAAGATCGGCGACAAGAAGCTCGAGGACATCCTTTCCTACAGTGATGATATCTTCGATTCATTATCAATCTATTCAGAGAAGAATCCCGGCTCCTCCGGGGAGGGACCGAGAGTCTTCCTCCGTGCATGGAAGAACGCAGAGGAGAGACTCAAGACCGACGAGGGACTGGGGTCCATAATGACGAAGGCCCTCGCAGAGACCGAGCTTCTCTCGTACTACGAAAGCGAACCCGATAAGGTTATAAGACAGACCAGGATGGATAACCTCTCGCAGCTTGTATCTACACTCGAGGGAACGGAGAGGGAGGACGACGCCATAATCGACGACGGGGAGAATGAAGAGGAAGTGAAGGCCCCGAACTCTGGTGTCGATGCCCTGATGCAGTTCCTGGAGCGTCTCACCCTCGACAGCACGGTCCTGGGGACCGATGACCCCAGGGACAGGGAAGGCGTCACGCTCATCACGATGCACAACACGAAGGGTCTCGAGTACGACAACGTATTCTGCGTGGGACTCGAGGAGAAGCTCATTCCCGGCCGTAACGGCGAAGACGAGAAGGCAAGGGAGGAGGAGAGAAGGATTCTGTACGTCGCGATGACGAGAGCGAGGAAGAAACTATATCTCTCGTATGCGAAGAACCGCATGATGTGGGGACACAACGAGAACACTATGCCGTCCTGCTTCTTCCGTGATATTCCCTCATCCCTTCTCGACGGCGACACGCCGATGAGCTACGGAGGCTTCAGCTCCTCAGGTTTCTATTCTCCGAAGCCGGTATCGACATACACCAATACCCCCTCGTGGGCGAAGGGGTATGACTTCTCCGCTCCGAGAAGAACAGAGCCGAAGATCAAGACCGACGAGAAGCAGCTGGAGTTCAAGAAGGGTGACAGAGTCAGGGCCACAGACAAGGGAGAAGGTACGATAACAGACATAACAGTCAACCCCGACAAGACAATATTGACCGTAACATACGACTCCGGACGCACCTCAAGATACGTCGCGGGGCACGCGAATATTGAAAAAATCTGATAAACGTATGGACAGAAAAAGAATATTCTGTCTAAAATATCAG
>CAZGNN010000195.1:0-3644 GCA_964527335.1 uncultured Spirochaetaceae bacterium
TCTTCTTCTTGATATCCTTCATTCTGAACATATCTACCAGTGTGTTTGCCATAAAATCCCTCTTTATTTAACGACTACGTTTCCACCAGCGGCCGTGATCTTCTCTGCCGCCTTCTTGGAGAGTGCGACACCCTCCACAGTGAGCTTCTTTGTGATCTCACCGGAAGCGAGAATCTTGGCAACGGTATCCTTGCCCTTGATGACTCCTGCTTCGCGCAGTGTCTCGTCGCTCACGACGGCACCGTCCTCATAGACAGCGTCGAGTGTGCTGAGAGAGACAGCCTGAGCTTCGACCTTGAACGGATAGTTGGAGAAGCCGCGTCTTGCAACACGTCTGTAGAGAGGCATCTGACCGCCTTCGAAGCCGAGTCTGACACCGCCGCCCGAACGGCTGTTCTGTCCGTCATGTCCGCGTCCGCAGGCTCTGCCCTTGCTGGATGCGCCGCGACCGACGATAGTCTTTGCCTTTGTTGCGCCATATGGCTTAATGATCTCTGCCATAGTTAAATCTCCTCAACCTTTACAAGGTGTTCGACTGTGCGGACCATGCCACGGTTAACAGGATTATCTTCGCGTACGACTGAGGAATTGATCTTGCCCAGTCCGAGAGCCTTTACGGTCTTTCTCTGGACAGGAAGTGTTCCTGCTACGCCCTTTACAAGTGTAATCTTAATCTGTGCCATGATTAACCCCACATTTCCTTAAGAGTCTTACCTCTGTTCTTTGCAACATCTGCAGCATTGTAGATGTGCTCGAAAGCATCGAAGGTAGCCTTTACAGTGTTGATACCATTTCTTGAGCCGAGAGACTTGGAAATGATGTCCTTGATGCCTGCGGCGTCACATACGAGACGGACTGCACCACCTGCGATGACACCTGTTCCGGGAACAGCCGGCTTCAGGAGAACGGAAGCGCTCTTGAAGTTGCCCACGATGTCGTGAGGAATGGTTGTGCCCTTTACAGGAACCTTGATGATGGAAGCCTTTGCCTTGTCAGTTGCCTTTCTGATGGCATCCGTGACGTCGTTGGCCTTTCCGAAGCCGTAGCCTACTCTGCCGTCACCGTAACCGACAACAACGAGTGCAGCGAATGAAAATCTCTTTCCACCCTTTACAACCTTTGTTACACGGTTAAGCTTGACAAGCTTCTCTACGTAGCCTTCCGGCTGCTTGTTTTCTTTTTCTCTTGATCTTTCCATACAGTAACCCCTTAGAACTCCAGTCCGGCCTTTCTAGCGCCGTCTGCGATGCTCTTGACGATGCCGTGGTAGAGATAGCCGTTTCTGTCGAAGACAACTGTCTTGATACCCTTCTCGAGACATCTCTTTCCGACAGCCTCACCAAGCTTCTCTGCATCAGCGACTGTGTTTCTGAGAGTCTTGAATTCTGCCTCAAGAGTAGAAGCGGAAGCCAGTGTATGACCGACTGTGTCGTCGATGACCTGCACATACATGTGGAGGTTACTTCTCGATACAGTCATTCTCGGTCTGAGAGCAGTACCGGAGATAGACTTTCTGATGTGTGTCTTTCTTCTGGCATGTTTTCTTGCTTTATCGATCATTCTGTTCATACTAAGCCACCTTATTTCTTACCACCGGACTTACCGACCTTGCGGCGGATATTCTCGGTTTCGTACTTGATGCCCTTGCCCTTGTAAGGCTCCGGACCTCTGAGGGATCTGATTTCAGCTGCAATCTGGCCGACTCTCTCCTTGCTGATACCAGCAATAACGAGCTTGTTTCCGCCGTCAACTGTAATCGTCACATCCTGTGGAATCATGAATTCAATCTGTGTTGAGTAGCCGAGTGAAAGAGTGACGAAACCCTTGCCTGCCTCAGCCTTGAAACCGACACCGTTGATGAGAAGAGTCTTGCTGTAGCCCTGGCTGACACCGACGATCATGTTGTGGATGAGCTGGCGGTAGAGACCGTGATAGCCCTTGACTTCCTTCTCGTCGTTGCATCTTGTCAGAACAACCTCATTGCCCTTGACCTCGACTGTGATTTCAGGTCTGACTGCCTGGCTGAGAGTTCCCTTGGCACCCTTGACTGTGACGACGCCGTCAGCAACTGTAACTGTAACACCCTGCGGGATTGCAACTGGTAATTTACCGATTCTAGACATTCTCTATCCTCCTATTACCAGATTGTGCAGAGCACTTCGCCGCCGACACGTGCTTCCTTGGCCTTCTTGCCTGTGATGACACCTGTCGATGATGATACAACTACTACGCCGATGCCGTTGTAGACACTCGGGATATCCTTATAGCCGCAGTAAACACGGCGACCAGGAGTAGATACACGATTGATACCGTGGATAACCGGAGTCTGGTCATCTTCATACTTGAGGAAAACCCTGATGAATGTGACGTCGTCCTTCGTTACCTTCTTGAAATTCTTGATGAATCCTTCGTTCTTAAGAATCTTGATAATCTGGAGCTTAAGATTGGAAGCTGATACATCTACTTTCTCATGCTTTGCCTGACTAGCGTTTCTGATCTTAGTCAGCATATCTGCAATTGGATCACTAACTGCCATTTTCTTATCTCCTACCAGCTTGACTTTGTTACGCCAGGAATCTGGCCTTCGCTTGCGAGCTTTCTAAAGCAGCATCTGCACATATCGAACTGGCGCATATAGCCCCTCGGACGACCGCAGATTCTGCAGCGGTTATAACTTCTTGTCGAGAACTTGGGTTCTCTGTTGCACTTTACAATCAAAGACTTTTTAGCCATAGGGGCACTCCTTACTTTGCAAACGGCATGCCGAGATACTTGAGAAGAGCAAAGCCCTGCTCATCGTTGGCAGCTGTCGTGACGATAGCCACGTTGAGGCCGCTGACTCTCTCGATCTTGTCGAAGTCGATTTCAGGGAAAATAATCTGCTCGGTGATACCGAGGGAATAGTTTCCGTGACCGTCAAATGCATTGGGATTGACGCCCTTGAAGTCCTTGACACGCGGAAGTGCGATGCAGATGAGTCTCTCGAGGAAATACCACATGTTGTCGCCGCGGAGTGTGACCATGGCGCCGATTTCCTGACCCTCTCTAACCTTGAAGTTAGCAATGGACTTTCTGGCCTTTGTCTTTACGACATGCTGACCGGTAATCTGTTCAAGTTCCTTTACAGCAGCATCGAGGAGCTTCTTGTTCGTTGTTGCCTCGCCGACACCAACAGATACAGTGATCTTCTCGAGTTTAGGAATCTGCATCGGAGTCTTGAATGAAAATTCCTTCTGCAGAGCAGGAACAACCTCGTTAATGTACTTTGTCTTGAAATTTGGTACAAACTTCTCAGCCATCAGAGTGCCTCTCCTGTCTTCTTGGCATAACGAACTTTCTTTCCGTTTTCCATCTTGTATCCGACCTTGCTGACGCCGCCCTTGGAAACAAGTGCAACGTTTGAAACTGCGATCGGAGCCTCAACTTCCATGATGCCGCCCTTATCCTGAGCATTTTTCTTCTTCATGGTCTTCTGGACCATGTTGGCACCCTGGACGATGACCCTTTCGTTTACCGGGTCAACCTTGACAATCTTACCGGTAAGACCCTTGTCCTTACCGGATAAGATTTTGACTGTGTCATCTTTCTTCAGTCTCATTTTCTTCTCCTACAACACTTCCGGAGCGAGCGAGACAATCTTCATG
>CAZGNN010000196.1:0-1522 GCA_964527335.1 uncultured Spirochaetaceae bacterium
CCTTCTTCTTCACGCCGTTTATGATTCCCGCATAGAGCTTGTTGAAGAGCATCGGAACACCGAGGAACATCGTGACCTTTCCTTCCTTGAGTTCCTTCAGCATCTGTGATACGACAAGCTTCTTGCCGAATACTACGGAAGCACCTACTCCGAAGGCTTCGAGGAAGACTGCAAGCATGGTGTATGCATGGTGAATCGGGAGAATTGCATAGAAGACATCGGTAGGATAGATGTTCATGCAGCTCTGTGCGATGTAGATGTCGGAGCAGAGGTTCTTATGTGTGAGCATGACTCCCTTCGGCGTACCTGTCGTACCCGAAGTGAAGAGAATTGCGGCCGTGTCATCCTCTGTCGGATTGTAGCCTTCCCTCTCCTCGCATTCGATACTCATTACATCCTGCCACTCGCTTCCCTCTTCAAGGCATGCGTATCCCTTCATCGGAAGTGAAGAGGCAACTCTCTTCATCCTGTCCTTGTCTGCAATGAGGACGACTGAATCTGAGAACGACGCAAGCTTGATGAAGTCCTCGTCATGGAGGGAGTTGTCGAGAGGAACGATTGTTCCGCCCATATAGAGCACTGCCATGTATACGACAGCCCATGCGACGCTGTTCTTTCCGCTGACGATTACCTTGTCGCCCTTCTGAAGCCCCAGCGACAGAAGCCATGAAGAAACCTTCTTCACTCTGTCGGATGCCTGTCTGTATGTCAGGCACAGATATTTCGGTGCAAATTCAACCCAGCAGTTTCTCTCCGGGTAAAGATCGGTATTGAGGACGAAGAGCTCCTTGAGTGTCGGCCACTCTCCGTTGAAGTATTTTCCCCTGTATGGATCAAAACGGTTCCATGGTGTGAGATTGTCTTTTGTTCTCATTATGATTACTCCTGTTTTCTACATTTTTTCAATTTCCGTAAAAAAAGAAAACTGGTTATATGCGCGCACGTGCTAGTTATTTTCACTACTGCAAGTAATAGTATGAGCTAACTATCCCCCCGAATTCTGGCGGGTGAAAGTCAACCAAAGACAAGGCAGGAACGATTTTCATTAAGAAAAATTGCACTTCATATTCTTTTTTTACAAATTCTGAACAATATGTCGAAGTTTGAAGAAAAAGCAAAAATAAGGCTTGCAAATTTCCCTTTTTTGCACTTACATAAATAGCGTAGTATTACTCTTTAGGGCCGGTTCCTCGCCTACGAGTGGGAACACGGAAGGACGCTTCGGCGTCCTTTCTTTTTTATCAGGAAAAAGACGCAGGGAGAATGACAGGAAAGAGAGAAAATACGCACAGGTCCGTCTGCCCCCGCTGTAATATGAACAGGGAGTAATGATGCCTTCCCGTAAATACGTAACAGACAAAGCCGTACTGCTCAGAGAAGCCAGGAGAATTCTCTCGGACGACGAAGAAGCGGAATACATTCACAAAGTCAATTGTGCCAACATGGTACTCGCCGGAATGTCACCGTCACAGGTCGGGAAGTATGTTCCGGAAAAGAGCAGTACGATAGAATCCTGGGTGAA
>CAZGNN010000196.1:1622-3633 GCA_964527335.1 uncultured Spirochaetaceae bacterium
TCCGCGGCAAAAAGCAGAGCACAGACAATTGAAAACGGGACCATCCTTTTTGAGGACAGTCCCGGAATCTGCTGTTATAGAGACAGGCCGTTTCTCATTTGTCCTTATAGAGCCTGATGACCTCGAAGCGCTTTATCTTCTTCGTGCTCGTCATCGGGAGAGGCTCGTCGACGACTGTCGTCATCGTGATCTTCTTGTAGGACTGGAGGTCTCTGTTGACATCTTCGACTATCTCCTCCATGTGCTTTGCGCACTCCTCCATCGTGTGGTCCTTCATGTACTTCATCGAAGGATGGATTACAATCCTTATTCCCTCGCTCTTCATCTCCTTATTGATGATATAGGGAATGATGCAGCACTGCTCGATCTCATCATAGAGCTGGAATTTGTCCTCTATCTCCTCGGGGAAGACGTTCTTGCCGCCTTCAGTGACGATGATGGACTTCGCCCTTCCCGTCAGGAACAGGAATCCGTTTTCGCCGATGTGTCCGACGTCTCCGGTGTTGAGCCAGCCGTCGCTGTCGAGGACATCCTCCGTTGCCTCCTCGTTCTTGTAGTAGCCCTTCATGACTGAAGGTCCCTTCACGTAGATGATTCCGTTGCCGTCCTCATCGGGGTCGACTATCTTCTCCTCGACATGGGGGAGAGGAATGCCGACGGAGTCCTCGTTATATACTTCGACCGGGTTCAGGTTGATTATCGGGCTGGTTTCCGTGAGACCGTATCCCTGGACGAAATCAAGTCCGAGCTGGTTGAACTGTCTGAATGTGGATGCCGGAAGCGGGCCGCCTCCGCAGATACATATCCTCATCTTGTCGAGTGAGACCTTCTCGAGAAGCATCTTCGAGAATATCTTCTTTCCGAGGTTGACGTGGAAGACCTTCTTCATGAAGCCTGAGAAGCCCATGAGGAAATGGACAAGTGCGGCCTTTGCCTTACCCTGCTTCTCGACGCCGCTCATTATGCCCGCAAGAAGCTTGTTGAAGAGCATCGGAACAGCAAGGAACATCGTGACGTTACCTTCCTTGAGCTCCTTGAGCATGATTGGCGTGATTAGCTTCTTGCCGAATATGCAGCATGCACCCGAGGAGATTGTCTCGAGGAATACCGCACTCATCGTGTATGCATGGTGAATCGGGAGGATAGCGTAGAACACATCTGTCGGGAAAACATCTATCATGCGCTGTGCCTCGAGCGTCGACGCCATGAGGTTCGAGTGCGTCAGCATCACGCCCTTGGGGGTTCCCGTCGTACCGGATGTGAAGAGCATTGCGGCAATGTCATCACAGGAAGCTTTGGGGAGCTCACACTCCTCTCCCTCGAGGTCGTAGACGAAGCTATGGTTCTTTCTGCTCTCGAGTGAGTAGCGCTTCTTTATGAAGGTATTGTCGGGATCGACTTCGTCAATCTTCTCGTCATCCATGAAAATGGTGTCGACATCACCGAAACGGAGTATCTTCGTCATGTCCTCAGGATGGAGGGCATAGTCGAGAGGTACGATTACGGCACCTGCGAAAGATATTGCAAGATATGTTATTGCCCACTCGGAGCTGTTCTTTCCGCTGACGCATATATGGTCGCCCTTCTTCACACCGTCAGACACGAGGAAGTAGGCAAGCTTTCTTATCTTTCCGAGTGTCTCCTCGTATGTATATGAAACCTTCTCGGGAACTATGGTCTTGAAGCATTCGTTCTTCGGAAAGCGTGATGCTGTGATCTCGAATGTCTCCCTCAGCGTCGGATATTCCCCATTAAATCCCTTTCCCCTGTACGCCCAGAGATTGTCAACATTGGTCTTCCAGTATCTGTCTTTAAATGCCATACTCAACTCCTGTTTATTCTGACAAATTTACAAGGTCTGTAAAATAAACGCCATATTTTCAGCACTATAGCAGTTAATTGTCAACTACTAGGTAATTCGTACCATACCATTTTTGGCCACAATTAACTACAATTTACCCCATGCGTGCAGTAAATATGCAATTAGATGACTTTTTCTCCTCATACATGC
>CAZGNN010000197.1:0-3620 GCA_964527335.1 uncultured Spirochaetaceae bacterium
CTGCCCTCTGACGAGTTGTGTGAAGTCTAGCCGAAGAAAAAAATAATGACAAGTGCCACTCTCAATCTCAGGAGATGACGGCGTCCGATGCTGTATATCCCTCGAGGGAATCTTTCTGCACCTGGATACAGACGTATGAAAGGGGCGAATCTGGAGAAGCCGGGAACTGTCTCTTTGTCTCTGGCGAAATGCGTACCCAGTCTCCCTTTTCAAGTGCTACTTTTTCTCTGTCTTCCCCGCTGTTCCCTTTCCCGAGAGGATGAAGTAGATTTCCTCGTTTTTCCTGTGGCTGTGGACGAACGGAAGGGAGGAAAAACGGGACAACTGTACATTTTCCGTGTGGACGCTTTTCTCTTCTCCCCGCATAATCAGAAACATGAAGGGAATCTACTTTGACGGGGAGAAGGCTCTCTACCGTACCGACCTGCCTTTCCCTCAGAGAAAGGATGGGCAGAGTCTCATAAGAATCATCCTCGCCGCAGTCTGCTCGACTGACAGGGAAATCCTCAAAGGTTACAGGCCGTCGTTCAGGGGAATTATGGGCCATGAGTTCGTCGGCATTGTCGAAGAGTCCGATAATCCCTCGCTTGTCGGGAAGCGTGTTGTCGGGGAAATCAACGAGAACTGCGGAAAGTGTCTCTACTGCCGCACGGGAAGGGAGCATCACTGTTCTTCACGTCAGACTCCGGGACTTTCGAGAGACGGGTGCTTTACGGAGTATATGGTCCTCAGAACGGACCTTCTTCATACCGTTCCCGATTCCCTCCCGACAGAGACTGCGGTATATACAGAACCTCTGGCGGCCGCATATGAAATCCTGGAGCAGGTCAGAATAGAGAAGGGTGCTCCTCTTGCCGTCATCGGAGACGGAAGACTCGCGCTCTGTATCGCCTCCGTCATGCATACTGTGGGGGCCGATGTCACCGTCGTCGGGAAGCACAAAGAGAAGCTCACTCTCTTCTCTCCGCTCGGACGGACGACAACGGAGGCCGGGAGGGAAGAGTACGAGATAGTAATCGAAGCAAGCGGAAGCCCCTCGGGATTCGGCGATGCTCTCAAGGCTGTCAGGAAAAAGGGTACCATCGTTCTCAAAAGCACCTACGCGGAGAAGGTGTCGTTCGACATGAGCCTCATACCGGTGAATGAGCTGACGATTGTCGGAAGCCGCTGCGGTCCCTTCGAACCGGCACTCGAGGCACTGTCGTCCGGGAAGATAGTTCTTCCACCTATTGAAAAATACCGCCTCAGTGACTTTGAAAAAGCATTCTCATCCCCGGCTTTCAAGGCCGGTTTCGAGATCAGCTGAAACGGTGTAATGAAGTTTGACAACAGCTTCAGACGGTATGAAACTTATGAAAAAGAGGTGCTGCTGTGTATCTTGAAACGCTTCTGAAATCACTTGTGGAGATGTTCCTCCTCATCGCCCTCGGCTTCTTCATCCGTAAGAGGAATCTTGTGGACGAGAGTACCGTCAGCGATGTGAGCTCCGTTCTCCTGTCCGTCATCCTTCCTTTCTCGTTCCTCGCCTCGGGAGGCGAAAGCTGCACGTCTGAGCAGATGAGGAATGTCGGTCTCTCGTTCGTGATCATCTCTCTGTACTATATCCTGGCTTTCGCGGTATCTATCGTGTTCTTCCGCAACACGGTGAAGGATGAGGAGAAGAGGGTGGCGTGTGTCAATATGTCCGTCTTCGCCAACACGAGCTTCATCGGCATACCTCTTGCGAAGGTCACGTTCGGTGCCGAAGGCGTGATCTATGCCGTCGTCTATAACCTTGTCTACAACGTCTTCATGTTCACGCTCGGTGTCAGACTTTTTGACAAAAGCCGGAAGAGCGTTAAGGAGACACTGAAGGACATGTTCCTCGATCCGCTCTCCATCTCGTCCGTTGCCGCGATAATCCTCTTCCTTCTTCCCTGGAAGCTTCCGTCCGTCATACAGAACTTCCTTACCGTCACCGGAGACATCAGCACACCGCTGAGCATGATGATAATAGGCTCGTGGCTTGTCGGAATCGACATAAGGAAAATCCTGATGCGCGGCACATCATACCTTGTTGCCATCATGAGACTTGTCGTTCTTCCGCTTCTTGTGTACCTCATGCTCCTTCCGTTCCACCTCGATGATGCTCTTGTCGGGACTGTCATTCTCCTTTCAGCCGTTCCCGTCGGCGCCCTCAACGTGTTCCTCAGCGAGAAGTACGGACGTGACAGGGCATTCGTCAACGAGACAATGCTCCTCACTCTCTGTCTCTCCCTTGTGACCATTCCTCTTGTTGCAATGATTCTATAGTTAAATGAGACTAACCGGTTGAGGAAAATTCCGTTTGAGAATAGAGTTGCGGCGTAAGGAAGTGTGTCATGTCTCTGAAATATACCGTTCTCAAAAGGGTGTTCCGCATTCTCGGAATGCAGAAGCGAATGGCCAGACCGTACAGTGAACTTGTAAGGATGTTCGGCTCTGACAGGGCCGCTCTGAAAATACCGGTGCTGAAGAAGAAAGGCTATGAAACCGAGACGGTAACGGTCTCCGACCACCCGGTTCTTCTCATAAGGCACAGAAAGAAAGTTCAATCGCTTCTTGTCTTCGTCGTCGGAGGCGGCATGCTCGAATACCCCGACAGGAGCCAGGTGAAGTCTGCCCTGAAACTTGCAGAGAAAACAGGACGTGATGTTGCCGTTCCGTATTTCCCCCTTGCTCCGGAATACAATCTCTTCGATGCCCTTGATATGCTTCTTGAAACATACAGAAGAATGCTCTCTTTATACGATTCTGACGACATCGCATTCCTCGGCGGCTCTTCGGGAGCCTTCATGACACTCTGTCTCATGTCATATATCAACGAGGGGAGGAAGAACCTTCCTCTCCCGGGGAAGCTCTATCTCTCGTCTCCCGGCTCTGCCCTGACGGCGGAGGAAAGGAAAACGGCAGAGGAGAAGAACACAAGTGACCTCATCATGAGTACAGCTGCCCTTGACAATATATTCTCCGGCATGGCCGGGGGACGTATCCTTCCGGACTGGATGATGTATATGCAGAGAGGGAACTACACATCTCTCAGAAGTGCATATCTCTCGTACGGCGGAGATGAAGTCTTTTCTGCAGCGGCAGCTTCGACGGCCGAAAGGCTCAGGTCCTTCGGAACTGACGTCACGCTTGAAGTGGGAGAAGGAATGTATCATATGTATGCCGCACTTCCTCTCGTCAGGGAGGCAGAGGGAGCATATGAGAGGATGATCGGGTATCTGAAGGTGTGAGGGTGTCTCCCACTTTCTTCCCGGATGTGCTATCTTTCCTACCGTCAGGTATATGAATATGAAAAAGTCAGCTTTATATATTGCAGCCATCGTGCTTGTACTGTCGCTGTTTGTCTCCTGCTCTCCGTCAGCGGGGAGGTCGTCTCTTTACAGAGTATCCGGAGACGGAGTCCTCAGCTGGGTCAATTACGACCTTATCGGGGAGAATGTTGAAATCCCGGAAAGTGTGAACGGAAGAAAGATTACCGCAATCGGCTACGAGGCATTCTGCGGCTTCTCGAAACTCAAGAGTGTCACTATTCCCGACAGCGTCACGAAACTCGAGCCGAGAGCATTTGCACGATGCAGGAATCTCGAGAGTGT
>CAZGNN010000198.1:0-3580 GCA_964527335.1 uncultured Spirochaetaceae bacterium
ATGTATGGCAAATATACTTATCAAAAACGGTCTTGTTGTAGATACGGAGTGGACCCGTCACAGCGACATACTTGTCGAGGGTTCACGAATTAAGAGAATTGCAAGGAATATCTTGATTGAGGATTGTCCGGAAGGCACGCACATCGTCGATGCTTCCGGTTTATGTGTACTTCCGGGCATCATCGATGCTCATACACATTATCATCTGGTGAGCAGGGGAACTGTCACCGCTGATTCGTTCGTCGAGGGAAGCAAGCTCGCATCCTTCGGCGGCGTCACCACTGTCGTCGACTTTGCGGACGACAACCACAAATCTCTCCTCGGCTCCACAAAGGACAGGAAGAAGGAGATGCATCCGATGAGCATCGACTACGCTCTCCATCAGGGAGTCTACGAGTACCGTGACTCGCTGAAGACGGAACTGAAGGAACTGAAGGCAAGCGGAGTCGGCGCCGTGAAGATCTTCACGACATACAAGAACGTCGGCTACATGGTCGACAAGCGGGAGGACCTTAAGGCAATCTTCCAGATGTGCAAGGAACTCGGTCTCATGGTGTGCGTACACTGCGAGGACGATAAGATCATCAGCGAAATCAACGAGAACTGGAAGGGTGAATACAGGCCTATCGACCACGCTGCCCAGCGTCCGAGCGAGGCAGAGGCCGAGGCTATCCGCTACGTCGGAGGAATTGCACAGGAACTCGACATGCCTGTCTACATCGTCCATCTTTCATCCAAGAAGGGACTCGAGGTTGTAAGAGAACTCAGGGAGAAGGGCGTCAAGGTAATTGTCGAGACGACTCCTCACTATCTCTTCCTCGACAAGTCCAAACTCGAGGGTGAACTCGGACCATTGTATGTGATGACTCCTCCGCTCAGAACAAAGGAAGACAACGAGGCGCTGCAGGAAGCACTCATCGACGGAGAGATACAGGTTGTGGCAACAGACCACTGCTCGTTCACATACGAGCAGAAGCTCGAGAGCCACGACTGCAGGACAATCTACCCGGGTATCCCGGGAACGGAAGAGCTTCTTCCTCTCATCTACAACTTCGGTCATACATCCGGCCAGCTTTCGATGGGCCAGATAGTTAACCTTCTCTCCACGGGACCTGCAAAGCAGTTCGGTCTCTATCCGAAGAAGGGAATACTGAGGGAGGGAAGCGATGCCGACATCGTTCTCTTCGACCCCTCCGAAATCTGGACAATTAGCAGGGAGACGACTCACTCCGCATCCCATTACACTCCCTATGAGGGAACAACCGTCATGGGAAGGGTCAAGATGACGTATCTCAGGGGCCGCCTCATCATGGGCGACGGCATCTACCTCGGTCTCGAGGGCGACGGCCAGTTCGTAAAGGCTCACAGGAAATAAGACTCTGCCTGCCCAGGAATATTCCCCCGCACTAGAAGCGGGGGACTTCTCTCTCCGGATATGGAGAAGATATAAAGTTGACTCTGACTGATTGAGTTAGATTAAAAGGTTTTATAGGATAGTGCCGTATGATTAAAGCATTCGTTTTCGATATGGACGGCGTTCTTACAGATACCGCAAAGGTATCGGTAGAGCTCGTCAGATCTTATTTTTCATCTCTCGGCTGGAATATAGATGAAGAGACAGTCTCTAAGAACCTGGGTAAGGGGATGAAGGCTCTCTTCTCCGATTCGGCAGTCGACATCGGAAAGACTGTCGACACCGAAGAGGCCCTGAAGTATTCAAAGGAGGTCTATGCCGACCTCATGAAGAATGTTGCCCCCGTGAAGGGAGCAGCAGAACTTGTGAGACTTGCCCGCTCATCCGGCATCCTGACGGCTGTTGCATCGTCAGCACCAGAGTGGAGAGTGAAGGCCAATATAGAGAGTATGGGACTCGGGGAGAAGGACTTCGACCTTGTTCTCAGCGCTAATGATGTCAGGCGTAACAAGCCGTGCCCCGACATATATCTTCTTTCATGCATAAAGCTCGGCATTGACCCGAAGGAGGCTCTTGTCTTCGAGGACAGCTCAAGCGGGATAAAGGCGGCCCAGGCAGCCGGATGCCAGTGCGCGGTGATGACGGGGACACTCAGCCGTGAGGAGGCGAAGAAGAAGGGCGCGACATACGTCTTCGAAGGTTTCTCGTCCTTCCCGCTCTTCTCAACTCCGGACGAACTCCAGAATGCCCTCAACAGCATACGCCACATAAGAAAGGGCGCGAAGAAATACGGCGCCAACTGGATTACTCCCCTCGAGAGGACACTTCCGATGTCAGTTGTCGAGAAGAACGCAGTGGAAGAGGCGAGGAAAGCCATGTACAACGCCTACTGTCCCTATTCGAAGTTCCGTGTCGGAGCTGCCGTTCTCTCCGCTGCAAGCGGGAGAATCTACTCGGGATGCAACATGGAGAACGCATCCTTCGGTGCGACCATATGCGCAGAGCGCAATGCCATCACGACGGCAATAACGAACGAGGGGGCAATCGGAATCGACCTCGTTGTAATATCATCGCAGAGCAATCCTCCGGCACAGCCGTGTGCGGTATGTCTCCAGGTTATGAGCGAGTTCATCCGCCCCGAGACCCCGATAGTCCTTGTATCTGAAGACGGAACTACCGAAAGATACCGCTATTCGGATCTTCTGCCCCATCCGTTTGAATTCGGAGACGAACAGTGAAAAGAAGCATAACAGCAGCAATAATGACACTTCTCGTTCTCCTCTCGTCATGCACGAGCACGAAGGCATTCGTCAGCGGCGTCGCCGTAGACAGTACCATGACGACAGAGGATAAACTCGAGTACTACGGAGGAAGGCACGTGAAGGTTGACCTTCCGGAGATGTACTATGAGGGTGAAGAATGGTACGAGAGGATGCTCTCCCTCATTGACGAGGCTGAAGACTACATCCTCCTCTCGACGTTCCTCGGTTCCTCCGCTCCCTCTCTCGAGCCCATCTTCGACCGCCTGGAGGAGAAGGCTCAGAGCGGCGTCGAAGTCTACATAATAATCGACGGCTCGTCCAACCTCGACATGACCGAGACTAGATTCGTCATGACTCCGCTCAACTATCTCAGGGAGAGCGGGATAAACCTCCTCATCTATCAGCCGATGAGCTTCACGCACCTCATCAATCCTTCCTCTCTCATTGTCAGGGACCACAGGAAGATGATGATAATCGACGGCACCATCACCGCAATCGGCGGCATGAATCTCAACTACATCTCGATGGGGGCCGGCGAGAAGAGCCAGAGAGACAGCATGTATGTCTTCCATTCGACATCTCTCAGTGAACTCTGCATCGATGAGTATGCAACTATCTGGAACGAGGGAAGCGTCGACAAGATGGACGGCGAGAAGTACAAAAGAGAAGCTGAAGGTGAGGAGAACTGTCAGTATGACGCGTGGCTCTTCAACCGCAATGTCTTCAATAACAGTGTCTCTCTCTCCGGTATGTACGGCTCTCTCATAAACGATGCCGAGTCCTCGATTTTCCTCTGCCCGTATCTTCCGACGGCTGACAGCAACATGATGGAAAGCCTGAAAGACGCTGTCGAACGCGGTGTCGATACCGAGATATGGTGCTCCGTGGATTCCCGCGGCTACGC
>CAZGNN010000199.1:0-3579 GCA_964527335.1 uncultured Spirochaetaceae bacterium
CTCTATTTTGAAAGCAGCTTCCGGCTTGCTTCCCTGCCCTTTTCGGCGAGTTCCGCTTCGTCCCAGCCTTTGAGGTGGCCGTCATAAACGACCCACTCTCCGTTGATGATCGTGTACTTCGTCTCGTGCTTCGTTCCGCAGAACAGGAGTGATGCAACAGGATCTGTCTGACTTCCGGCATACTCCAGTCCCGATACGTCGAATGCAGCTATATCTGCTCCCCAGCCCGGTTCGAGCTTACCCAGGTTTCCGAACTGTAGCATCTTTGCGCCGTTCTGAGACGCCATGCTGAAGACATCTCTGGCACTGAGGCTGTCCGAGCCGTACTTCACTCTCTGTAAGAGGAGTGCATTCCTCATCTCCCCGAGCATGTCGGAAGAGTCATTGCTTGCACTTCCATCTACTCCGATACCCACCGTTATTCCCCTGTCGAGCATATCACGCACACGGCATATGCCGCTTCCGAGTCTCATGTTGGACGACGGGCAGTGAGCTATGGATGTATGAGTGGATGCAAGAAGATCGAGTTCCCTGTCTGTAAAGTGTATGCCGTGGGCATAGAAGACACCTTCTCCTATGAGCTCACACTCCTGCATGAGTTCGAGGGGCCTCAGGCCGTACATCTTAAGGCACGTCTCCTCCTCGTCCATTGTCTCACACAGGTGTGTGTGGAGTCCCACACCGTACTTACGTGCAAGTCTCGAGGACTCGAGCATACACCTCTTCGTGACGCTGAACGGCGAACACGGCGCAAGCACAATCTTGTGCATTGCAAGCGGTGACGGATCGTGGAACGCCTTGATACATCTCTCGCTGTCCTCGATTATCTCGTCTTCACTCTGTACGACGCTGTCGGGAGGAAGGCCGCCGTCCTTCTTCGAGAGGCTCATCGAGCCGCGGGTGGGGCTGAAGCGCATTCCTATCCTGTCGGCAGCTTCGAACTGGAGTGCCATGGCATCTCCCTCGAATCCCTTCGGATAGACGTAGTGATGGTCTGTTGTACATGTGCATCCCGTCTTCGCAAGCTCCGCCATCGCCAGCGATGATGATATGTAGACACTCTCCGCATCAATGTTCTTCCATCTCTCGTAGAGATAGGTAAGCCAGTCGAAAAGTTTGGCATCCTGTACTGCCGGGATGTTTCTCGTGAGTGTCTGGTAGAAATGATGATGAGTGTTCACGAAGCCCGGAACGACTACAAGCGACGAGCAGTCAACGCATTCGGCGCCTCTTGTCTCGAGGTTCTGTCCTATTTCCTTTACGAGGTTACCCTCTATTCTCAGATCCACTCCGCTCTGACAGCTCTTATCGGGATCAGTCATGAGCGAGTAGATGTTCTTCAGTATTATATGTGACATCCGGTGTGTCCTCCCCTTTTGTGTTCTTTTTTTATTTTATCACCAGTAATGAGTGCTGTGTGTTGCATTATTCGGCGATTTTCAAAAGAATAGTAACGGAAAACATAAATGGCCAATATCATAGACTATCTTGAGTGGAGAGGAGACATACCTTTTGAAGTATCACCGTTCGGGGAGATTGACGGTGCGGTGCTTGCACGCGTTGCGTACCTCAAGTTCGAATTCACGCGTGAAAACCAGAACGGAAGAAAACTTCTTGACGCTGTGGAAGATCTCCTCGAAACAGAGGAAGCGAGAAAGGCCGAAGCGGGAGGCTATGACACTCTCTTCATGAATGCCCTTGTATCTTCCCCACGCTTCAGCGGCATGACTGTACTCGACTACACCACGGTCATGGAGAACGAGAGTCAGACGCAGTACGCATCCGTCACATTGAAGGACGAAAGCGGGAAGAACTACGTCTTCTACCGCGGAACGGACAGTTCAATCCTCGGGCTCAAGGAAGATTTCAACATGTCATTCATGACTGTCATTCCGGGCCAGATAAGGGCTCTCGAATACCTCAAAGAGGCTATGGAGAAGTATGACGGCTCCTTCATACTCGGCGGTCACAGCAAGGGCGGGAACTTCTCCGTCTATGCTTCCTCGTTTCTCGATGAGAAGAGCCAGGAGAGAATAGAGAGCGTCTACAACTACGACGGTCCGGGATTCGAGGAGAGCGTCATCGAAACCGATGGATACCGGAGAATATGTCCCCGTGTCTCCTCCTATATTCCCCAGACTTCCATTGTCGGGATGATGCTCGAGCATGAGGAGAAGTACACGACAGTGCACAGTTCGGGCTCCGGGGTGGGACAGCACAATATCTACTCATGGGACGTGAAGGGAAAGAGCTTCATCCGGGCCGAAGGCATCGACAGCAGCTCACGCTTCATCGACGGCACCCTCAAATCCTGGCTGAGAAACCTCGACAGGGAGAAGAGAGGAGAGTTCATCGACGCAGTCTACACCGTCATCGAGAAGAGCGGTATCGACAGCATGAAGGAACTCAGGGACAGGTGGCTCACCTCCGGTATAAAGATAATCAAGGAGTTCAGGGAACTTCCGCCGGAGACGAGAAAGGTCATGAAGGAAGCAATGGGAGTTCTCTTCCGCAGCTCGAAGGAAAGCCTCAAGGACCTCAGAAAGTAGAGAAGTACTCCTGAATCATATCTCGCTCGGATGTGTGCGTAAGGGCAAGCTGCAAAAGGATTCTCGCCTTCGTCGGCGCGAGATTGTCGCCGATTATGACGTTGGGGAACGCATCGAACTTGTCATCGGGAACTATTATCCCGTTACCTATCCTGCTTGTTCTGACAACAGGAATCGACAGTTTTCCGACTGCCTCGTTGAAGGCGTTGGAGTAGTTGCCGTTACCGGCACCCACAAGCACGAGGCCGTCAGCTCTCTCGGCACTTGCCTTCAGTATCACAGGATCGGCGTCGACGTAGAAGAATACGATTTCGACCTTCGGCAGCGTCGTCAGCCTGTCGACAAAGAAGGGAGAGGCTGTCGTATGCGGACGCATCGACTGGTTGTAGAAGAGAATCTCGTTGTCGATGATGTACCCCATCATGCCGAAGTCCCTTCCCCCGAATGCGGTTACCGATGTCGTCGAAAGCTTCTGGAAATCCCTCGCTCCGTATATGCTGTCGGAGAAGACGCACATGACGCCCTTTCCCCTTGCCTTCTCGGATGATGCGACTGCCACTGCCTGATACAGGTTCATCGGACCGTCCGCACTTGTTGCGGTACTCGGTCTCATGGCCCCTGTCACGACAATCGGCTTATCTGTATGACAGGTAAGGTGGAGAAAGTACGCCGTCTCCTCCATGGTGTCCGTTCCGTGCGTTATAACAAAGCCGTCGACAGTGGGATCCTGACTGAGGGTATTGATCTGGCGGGTAAGTTCGAGCCAGTTGGAGAACGTGATGTCATCGGAGTTGACGTTGACTATCTGGATTTCCCTGAGAGAGGCAAGGTCACCCAGGCCGTCGATTGAAGATGCGATGCTCTCGATCGAGAGCTGCCCCGGCATATAGTTCGTCTGACTTCCCTTCTTTCCCTTACCGGCAATGGTACCGCCCGTTGCAAGCACAACGACTGTCTTCTTACGCTTCATCTCTCCTCCTCTTCTCTATCTCGCTTCTGTATACTTCTTCGATTCTATCAGCAAAACGGA
>CAZGNN010000200.1:0-3562 GCA_964527335.1 uncultured Spirochaetaceae bacterium
CCCCTGTGATTGAGGATCGAATATGATACCTGGTTGATTATCGGGGTAATATGCCAGTTCTCCTCGAGGATTCTCTTCATCTCGAAGATTTCCTCTCCGTAGTTCGAAAGTGCAATGTAGAGTGCACGCCCTGACGACACTATGTACGAGAGCGCCTCTGCCGTTTCCTCTAGAGGGGTATTTTTATCCGGACGGTGATGATAGAAGATGTCGACGTAGTCCAGTCCCAGTCTCTTCAGGGACTGGTCGAGGGACGATACAAGATACTTCCGGCTTCCGCCGTCGCCGTAGGGACCCGGCCACATGCGGTAACCCGCCTTCGTCGAGACTATCATCTCATCGCGGTAGGAGGAGAGCTCATTTCTGATGATTGAACCGAGTCTCTCCTCCGCGCTTCCTTCTGCGGGGCCGTAGTTGTTCGCAGCGTCGAACGAGGTTATCCCGCTGTCGAATGCCTCCGTCACGATTTCCTTTGTCGTCTGATAGTCGCTCTCGGTGCCGAAGTTGTGCCAGATGCCGAGCGAGATTACGGGAAGCCTGAGACCGCTTCTTCCCGCCCTGCGGTAGCTCATCGTGTCATATCTTTTCTCTGATGGTCTGTACATGGCTCTCATTCTACAGCCTGCGGAAAGGCAATGCAAAGGAAAGAATGGAAGGCGTTATCTTTTTGAAAACAAATCCGTTTGTCTCTCCCTCCTTTGTGTGGTATGCTTTTCCAGTCGGAGAAAATATGAAGAAAGAGAATGCACTGTTTCTGCCAATGATCATCGTAGCGGTACTCGTCTTCATGCTTTCCTTCGTCATCGGGCGCTACAGTGTCAATCCCTTCACTGCCGTGAAGATTCTCCTGAGTAAGGGACTTGAGCTCATTACCGGCAACCGCTATACGCTTCCTCATACCTGGACAAGCACGGAGGAAGTCGTCGTGATCAACATACGTTTTCCCAGAATCGTAGCCGCATTCATGATAGGTGCCGCTCTTTCACTTTCCGGGGCAAGCTATCAGGCTATCTTCCGTAACCCGATGGTGTCGCCGGATTTGTTGGGGGCATCGAGCGGAGCGGGGTTCGGTGCCGCCATCGCGCTTCTTCTCGGCGCGAACTACTTCGAGGTGACTCTCTCCTCGTTCGTCTTCGGACTCTCTGCCGTACTTCTTGCCATACTCATATCACGCCTCAGTCCCATAAACCAGACACTTGCGTTCGTGCTTGCCGGCGTCATCGTGAGCTCCCTCTTCTCGTCCGCGACATCGTTCATCAAGCTCATTGCAGATACCGAGAGCACGCTTCCCGCCATCACATACTGGCTGATGGGGTCGCTCTCTTCAATCAAGATGAAGGATCTTGCATTCGCTTTCTTTCCGCTCGTGATCGGGGCCGTCCCTATCATACTCCTCAGGTGGAGAATCAATCTCCTGTCCCTTTCCGATTCCGAAGCGAGGAGCATGGGCGTCAACACATCGCGCCTCAGAGTCGTCGTTGTTCTCTCCTCGACCCTCATGACTGCAGCCGCGGTATCTATAAGCGGTATGATAGGGTGGGTGGGCCTTGTAATTCCCCATTTCTCGAGACTTCTCATCGGTGTCGACAACAGGAAGGTTGTTCCTTCTTCGATGCTCCTGGGAGGCACATTCCTTCTCTTTGTGGACAATCTTGCAAGAATCATAACGACAAGCGAACTTCCCCTCGGAATCCTCACGTCCTTCATCGGAGCTCCGGTCTTCCTCTATCTCATAATCACGGGAGGCAGGGAAGATGAAGCTTGATGTAAGGAATGTCTCGTTCGCGTATGACGGGAAGAATGTCCTCAACAGTGTCTCGTTCACTGCAAAAGAGGGTGAGATGATAGCCCTTCTGGGACCCAACGGAGTGGGTAAGTCGACGCTCTTCAAGTGTATCCTGGGGTTCCTGAAGCCGCAGGAAGGAAGTGTCGAGATAGACGGCAGATCCGTCCAGTCCCTCTCTGACAGGGAGAGGGCGCTCTGCACGGCATATATTCCGCAGTCATTCAATCCCGTATTCAACCATACCGTTCTCGATACCGTCATGATGGGAAGCGCAAACTCCCTTTCCCTCTTCGAGACTCCGGGAAAGGAAGAGAGGGAGAAGGCCTCCCTCCTTATCGACCAGATGGGTATCGGGGAGATAAAGGACAGGGGAACGAGGAAGATAAGCGGAGGAGAGAGACAGCTGATGCTCCTCGCGAGATCTCTCATGCAGGACGCGAAGATTCTCATCATGGATGAGCCGACCGCATCCCTTGACTTCGCAAACAGCCACCGCGTGATGAGAAAGGTCAGACAGCTCGCGGACAATGGCTATACAGTCATATTCTCGACTCATTCTCCCTCCCTTGCCGCACTCTATTCGACATCAATCATCGCCCTCAAGAACGGAACGGTTCTCAGAAAGGGCAGTGTGGGCGAAATAATGACGGGCGAGATGCTCTCGTCTCTCTATTCATTCCCGATTGTCACGGCATCCGTGAGAATCGGAGACGAGGAACACTTTGTCTGTGTTCCCGAAAAGGAAAAAAACAATGGACAGGCGTGACAGCGCGGGCTGTATCTGCTTCGATCCGGACGGCCGTGTTCTCCTCATCAGATATTACAGTCACTATTCCTTCCCGAAGGGACACATCGAGGATGGGGAAACGAGAGAGGAGGCTGCAGTGAGGGAAACGGAGGAGGAGAGCGGAATAAAGGCTGAGGTAGTCGCTCCTCCTGTAGCCGTACCCTCACAGAGGAAGGGTGACGAGAGGACTGTCTGGTTCTTCCCTTCGCTCTACGTCTCCGGAGAGCCTAGAGGACAAAGCGGAGAGACCGACGGGGCACTCTGGGTGAGTGAGAAGGAAGCCGGAAGCCTTCTTTCATTTGAAGCCGACAGGAAGGCTTTGTCTGAAGCTCTCATTCTCTTCAGGAATAGTCAGGGTCGATGTTGAACTCGATTTCGTAGTCGGGGAATATGAGCTTCAGCAGCCCTGTGATGTTTCTTCTGAACTTGTCCCAGTCACGGAGCGTGAATGACACGACGACATCGAATTCGATTCTCTTCTCCTCGAAGTGGACATGAAAGCCGTGGATTCCTATTACATCATCGGATGCCATCTTTATGCACTTGAGGGTCTTTTCCATCATCTCCCTGACTCTCGGATCATCCTGGTTCTCGGCGTTGATTCCGAACGTGAACATCGTTCCCGTTTCGTCGAGAAGTCTCTTCTTCGCCTTTTCCATTGCCTCATATATTGACTCGGCATCGGCCGTGAACGGAACTTCGACATCGATTGTTCCCATGCTGTACTCGGGACCGTAGGAGTGGATTCTTATGTCATAGCCGCCGTGAAGAGGAGGGTATTCCCGGATTATGTCCCTTATTCTCTGGATTTCCTCCTTCGTGGGACGCTTACCGAGAATTGTATCGGAGACCTTCAGTATTGCCTCGAGTCCTGTCCACATGATGAAGAGTGAGACAATGATTCCGGCGATTCCGTCGAGGGAGACGGATGTGCAGTATGATATTACGGCAGAGATTATCGTAACGGATGTTATGACGGCATCGGAGAG
>CAZGNN010000201.1:0-3558 GCA_964527335.1 uncultured Spirochaetaceae bacterium
GAGAGAGCGAGAAGCTTATCGAGCTTCTCCCTTGCCTTCGCCTTCAGCGTGACGTCGGTCTTTATCCTGGCCTTCTCGAAGCCCTTGTCTATTCCGAGATTGTCGCAGACCTCCCTGAAGAAGGGGGAGTGACCTGTCATATCTGCATGGCAGCAGTAGTCCACGGCATGGGCACACTCGTGGATGAAGATGTTCCTCACCACGGAGAACGGGTAATCGATAAGGGCTTCCGAGAGGATTATTATCTCACAGGACGGATCGAAGAGTCCGAGCTTATCATTGTTATCCATATGGGCGAAGAAGAGTCCCTTGTATAACGGTCTTGTTATTCCGTAGTACATGAAGGCCTTCCGGGCTGTCTCCCTCTCGACGAAGGCAAGCTCTGCTCTTACCTTCTCTTCCTTTTCTCCGATTACCTTGATAGTTCTGTCCATGGAAAGAGAATAGGACGGAAGAAGGGTGGGAGACAATATGGCGGGAGAAAATCTCTCTGGCTCATGGTAGAATGAAAGCTGTGTCAGCGAACATGAGGAAATTCTACATTTTCAAAAGACAAAAAGAGTTGTAGAGAAATCTCCGAATATAAGCTACAATACTGATGTATGAAGAAGGAAATAACTGTAAACACATGCTCATTTAAAGATATCCGCACTAATGGGTACGTTTATGTTGACAAGACAAGGTTCGTTTATAATCTTGTCAAAAGCCCGCTTCAGAATTATTACTTCATTTCGCGTCCCCGGAGATTCGGCAAGAGCCTCATGTGTTCGACGCTTACTTCGCTTTTCGAAGGAAGGAGGGAGCTCTTCTCAGGCCTTTACATAGAGAGTACAGATTATTCCTTCGAAAAATACCCTGTCCTCCATTTTGATTTTTCTAATATCAATATCGAAACATTTGATGATTTTCTCAGGGGATTCCAGGAAAGGCTTATGGATGGAGCTGCCGCCAGTGGCGTTGCAGTTGAAAGGTCCAGACCTTCGGATATGCTCTACGAAATACTTGGAAAGCTTGAAAATAAGGCCGTAATCCTTGTCGACGAGTATGACTACCCTGTTCTTCACACATACAAGGACAAGGAACTCTCCGACAGCATCAGAGATACTCTGAGCAACTTCTATTCGGTCATCAAGAGCAGCGTTGAAAAAATCCGTTTCTTCTATGTGACAGGTATCACGAAGTTTTCGAATCTGTCCATTTTCTCGCAGATGAATAATCTGACGGATCTCACGATGAACGAGGACTATGCATCCATGTTCGGCTACACTGAAGAGGAGCTGGAGTCATACTTCGGTGATTACATCGATGAGTACATGTCCCGAAAAGACAGGGAATACACGGGAAGGGAGGAGTTCATCGAAGCCGTCAGAAACTATTACGACGGTTACCGCTTCTCCTATGATAATCCCGTAAAGGTCTACAATCCGGTTTCCATAGGTTTCTTCTTCAATATGAAATGCAAATTTGTTTCCTATTGGGTGGATACAGGAGTAAGTACACTCGCTGTGGAACTTGCAAAGGATTATCATCTTCAGAACATAATCACTGAGGACCTTGGCCTCGGGATTGATGAAATAATGACATTCGACTACAGCTGTCTCAGGGAGAAGACCCTCTCGAGTCAGCAGGTGCTGGCTCTCATCTACTTCACCGGATACCTCACAATACTGGAAGGGGATGCAGATGCCGTTACCCTGACATTCCCGAATACGGAGGTGAGAAAGGCCTTCACACGTTCTCTTGTGAAGCTTTTCACGGGAATAGAGGTGAGCATATTCGCACAGAAGGCCGTGAAGGCAGTCAGAAGCGGAAAACTCGAGAATATTGCGACTGTGCTCAACGCCTATGTGAAGGAATACCAGTATGACGGTCTCGATACCGGTGAGAAGGGATACCAGGAGGCGTTCTTCTCGTTCTTCCTCATGATCGGCGGTATAAGGGCCAGTGTTGAGGACAGAACGCTCCTTGGACGCAGCGACGCCGTAGTCAGAGCCGGCAAGGATGTGTTCATCGTCGAGATGAAGGTTGATGAGAGTGCTGACAAGGCACTCGCTCAGATAAAGGAAAAGGAATACTGGGCGAGGTATGTCAACACCGAGAAGCGTGTCCATCTCATCGGTCTCAACTTTTCATCCGAGACGAGGAGTGTCGATGAGTGGAAAGAGGAGATTCTCGACAAGTCGAAGATAGCAACTTATCTTCTCGACGAGTAGCGTCGCTGTATTCAGAGCCTCCGGAACCCGATTTCATTCGACATAACAGAAAATAGTACAGTGAAACAGAAAATGCGTTATAAGTTGCATTTGATGGGCCTTTTTGCTGACGGAATGCAAATTATAAGCATGTTTTGGGGCTATAAGTTGCATTTCGTGATCTTTTTTGAAAATCCTATTCCCTGAAAAGGTCCTCCAGTGTGATGGTCTTCGGGAATACTCCGCTGTATGTGCTGTACTTCAGGCCGTACGTTGTTATGAGCGTGTTGTGGATAACCGTTTTCTTCTTCAGATGAGTTGAGAGAATCGCCTGTCTTTCGTTCAGCGTTCCGTAATAGCTTTTGTCAACGGAGAATTCGGTTCCGTAGAACTTGATCTCACACATGTTCACAACGTTGTCCTTTCTCTCTATGAGAAGGTCAATCTGAGTGCCGTCCCCGAACCACTGAGAGCACGCAGTCTGTACACCGCCGATTCCGAGAGCGGCCTTGATTTGGGCTATGTGATTGAAGCACACATTCTCGAATGCGTATCCTCTCCATGTGCTGATGGAAGGGGAAGTCACGTTCATCATCCAGAAGTCCTCATCCAGGGTATTCCTGTTTTCGACAAAACGTAGATAGAAGATGCAGAAGGGGTCGATGAGCTTGTAGTGGACCTGTGTCTTCTTCATGCCGAAAGGGACATAACGCTGTATGAAATTACTTGCTTCTAGTGCATTAAAAGCCTTTGTGAAGTTGCTGTTGTCTATCCTCTTCAGCTTCTCCATGATGTCTTTTCTCTCGTAGCCCATGCTTCTTCTGTTCAGTATCCTCACGATATCCATCGCGATGTCGGGATTGTCGAACACTGAAGAGAAGAGCCGGGAGAACTCGTCAGCGAGTTTGGCGCCTTTCCCGAAGAACATCCTGTCAATGTTCTGTGCAAGGCTTTCTCCGCCGGATATGTAACCGAGGTAGTATGGAATGCCTCCCATAATCATGTAGGCCTGTGTAATGTCGTAGTCGGACAGTTTCGCACCTCTCTCTGAAAGGAACTCCCTGCATTCGTGAAGTGTGAACGGCATGAGATTTATCTCATACGTGACCCTGTTGTACAGCCCTCCGTGATTGTTGATGAGTCTGTTGATGATCCAGGAGTTTGCACTGCCGCATACAATCAGAAGGAGGTTCTTTCTTGCACATCCCCAGTTGTTCCAGAAGCCTTCGAGAGCCGTGATGAACCCCGAGCGGGGAGTGTCGAGCCATGGTAGTTCGTCAAGAAAAACAACCTGTTTTTCCTCCTTTCCCTTTGCCATCAGGAACTTTTCCAGCATGAAGAACGCTTCAAGCCAGTCATGTGGAAT
>CAZGNN010000202.1:0-3549 GCA_964527335.1 uncultured Spirochaetaceae bacterium
GGCCGAGGTCTTCACATGCGAACTGGCATGTTGTTCCGAGCTGGACACCTGTCTTCTTGCCTTCGAGGTCAGCATCCGAGTGGATATCTTCATTGTCATTCTTCGTGACGATGGAGAGAGCGAACTGGAGAATGGGAGTCGTGAAGTCGACAGTCTGCTTTCTTTCGTCCGTTACCGTAAGGCCCGATGCCCCGATATCATACTGGCCGCCCTGGATACCTGCGATGATTCCGTCGAACGAGACGTTTGCAATCTGGATCTTGATACCTGCAGCATCTGCAACAGCCTGCACGAGTTCAACCTCGTAACCGCAGGGATTGCCGTTGTCATCGATGTACTCGAGAGGCGGGTAGTCGCAGCTGACAGCGACTGTATATACCTTTTCCTCCGTCTTCACTTCGCTTGCGCCCTGTGCGAAGACAGATGTAAATGCCATTAATGTGATAAGTGTCAAAGCAATGAGTTTTTTCATTTCCGTATGCATCCTTTTATGTATATTTATTTAAGCTGTGCCTACAATAGGCCCTTTTGAATATAAGGTCAACAGTTTTCTGCATAAAAATACAGAAAACAGCTGAAATTTTCATTGTTTTTCGAATGCTTTCTCAATTAATTTGTTAAAATTCAAATAAATGTCTGAAATAAAACTGTTGGATAAAAATACAGACACATTGATGGGAAACCGAGAAAAATGCACCTGAAAACAGTGATCTTTGCATATTCAGGCCTTCTCTCCGAAAATGGAAAACCGGAATTGCTGATGAATAAAAATAAAAAAAGGAAGCCGGAGCCTCCTTTCTCATTTGTTGTCGGGTGTCACCTTTATGCGTGTGCGGTAGACATAGACGAATATAACGACGGCGATGATGAGGCCGAATACCTCTGCAAACGGGAAGGCCCACCAGACACCGTTGAGCCCGAGGAAGCGGCTGAAGACGTATGCCGCCGGCACGAGAATCACAAGCTGTCTGAGGACGGCCGTGATCATGGTTCCGAGTCCGAAGCCTGTCGCCTGGAAGGATGACGAGAGTCCGATTGACACAGCTGCAGCCATGAAGCAGATGGAGATTATCCTGAGGGCAGGCTCTCCGATCCTGTACATCTCATCAGTTGCACTGAAGAGCGAGAGCAGCTGATGGGAGAAGAGCTGGAAAGAGACGGTACCGACTGCCATTATGACAAGGCCGATGAGTGTTCCCTTCCTTATGGTCTCGGTCATCCTCGTTCTCTTTCCCGCTCCGTAGTTGTATGCGATGATAGGAACCATGCCGTTCGAGAGGCCGAAGATGGGCATGAAGACGAACGACTGGAGCTTGAAGTAGACCGAGAATACGGACACCGCAGTCGTGCTGAATGCGATGAGGATTCCGTTGAGGGCGCTTGTCATCACGGTGCTGATGCTGTTCGTGACGATTGTCGGGGCACCCACTGCATATATTGATGATACGAACTGTTTCTTCAGCTTGAGGTGATGGCGCTTTATCTTCACGAATCTGTTTCTCTTCACGAGGTACATCGACACCACGAACGACACGACCTGGCCGATTACCGTTGCGATGGCGGCTCCGGCGACACCAAGTCTGAATGTGAAGATGAATACGGGGTCGAGGATTATGTTCGTGACGGCACCGCTGAGCTGGCTGAGCATGCTCGAGAAGCTGTCACCCGTTCCCTGGAGGATACGTTCGTTCATCATCGTAAGGAACATGAAGAGCGAGAAGACCATGACGATCACGGCATACTCGTTCGAAAGCGAGAGCAGTTCCTCGTCCTGTGTATATAAGGAGAGGAAGGGCTTTGCCGCCGTGAGACCGAGAACGGCGAACACGAGCCATGTGATGAAGGCAACGCTCAGGCCGTTTCCGGCAACGTGCTCTGCAGTCTCGGTATCTCCCTCGCCGAGCTTACGCGACATGAACGACGCCATTCCCACTCCCGTTCCGACACCGAATGCGATGAGAAGGTTCTGAAGCGGGTACGCCAGTGATACCGCCGTGAGCGCGGTCTCGCTGAGCATCGCGACGAAGATGGAGTCTACGATGTTGTACAGTGCCTGGACGAGCATCGAAACCATTAACGGAAGTGATATCTTCACGATGAGGGAGGAGATTCCCTCCGTCCCCATGATGTTTTCCTTTGTATCTGTGTGCTGCATGACTACATGATGAATATAAACGGAAGAAGTGGCAATAGAGGGCTCGGAATACCCCTTATCGGCCTTTTATTGGAGGTAATTCCAATAACAGCCGGCAGTAAGAGCTGCCGTTATTGCAAAATCTGTGTGAATTGAATTAACCTTCTCTAGAGGAGATGATATATGAAAGTATGTAAATTCGGCGGCTCAAGCGTCGCTTCTGCCGATCAGATAAGAAAGGTCAGGGCCATTCTTGACTCTGACAGGGAGAGAACAGTCGCAGTCGTTTCGGCTCCGGGGAAGAGAAACTCCTCGGACGAGAAGATAACGGACATGCTCTACAGGTGTGCCTCTCTCGTTGACGAAGGAAAGTCCTGCTCTGAAGTCTTTGGAAAAATAGCGGAACGCTACATAGAGATTGCCGAATCCCTCGGAATCGGAAAGGAAGCCATAGAGAAGGAACTATGTGCAGTCGAGAAGAACATCGAAGGCGGAAAGGGAGCGCAGTATGCAGCATCGAGGGGGGAGTACCTTTCGGCCTTTCTCATTGCAAAGGCATTCGGATGGAACTTCCTCGACAGCGAGGGGACAATCATAATCGGAGAAGACAACAGGATTGAAGACATAACCTATACACAGCTGAGAGCGAAGATGAAGAAGGGGGAGAAGTACGTCATCCCCGGCTTCTACGGCACATCGCTCGAGGGTGAAATAACAACCTTCTCACGCGGCGGCAGTGACATCACGGGTGCAATCGTCGCTTCTGCACTGGACGCGGACGTCTATGAGAACTGGACTGACGTATCTGGAGTGTATTCCTCGGATCCGAGAAAGGTGAAGAGCGCACATGTGATTGACGAGATGAGCTACAGGGAAGTGAGGGAGTTCAGCGAGGTCGGAGCCTCAGTCTTCCATGAGGAGGCCATCGCCCCCTGCGTCAGCAAAGGCATTCCTATCAACATAAGGAACACGAATTCCCCGGAAGACAGGGGAACATTAATCTGTAAGGACGCTTCTCACAGGGGTGTTATCGGAGTGTCCGCGAAGGGGGAACTCGGAAGAATCTACTGCCAGAAGCTGATGTTCTTCAAGGAAGGCGGTATGAGGCACAGAATTCTCTCTCTGATGCACATCTACGGAATCAAGCCGTGCTACACACTCTACGGCTGTGACTCCATCGCTTGGTACTTCGATGCAAAGCAGGCCGAGAAGATTGACACAGATGAGATGTGCTCGAGGATAAAGGAAGAGTTCGGCCTCAACGAAATCGAATGCAGAAAGGGCTATGCCGTCGTGGGCCTTGTCGGAAACGGCATCGAGGAGACGATGGAGTACGTCGATGCACTCTCCGTCCTCAAAGAGAACGGAATCCATCCGGTGTCGGTATCTCTCGGCGGAAGCTGGACGACATTCGT
>CAZGNN010000203.1:0-3547 GCA_964527335.1 uncultured Spirochaetaceae bacterium
CGGGTAAACTGATATACTTCGCTTCTGCATTCAAGAATTTCTTCAATGAACCGGGTCTTGTCGACATAATAATAACCGCGAGTTCTGATATCACTGAAGAATTCAATGCCGATGGGAAGCTTCAGTCTCTTCTGCATACTGGTATCGCTCCTTACAGCTGAATGATACACGACTTAATATGTTTTCACCACATGAAAAGGCAAAGAAACCTCGCGACAGCACACAGCAGGAGATATTATTCTGCTTGGAATTTCTTCTTTCCTGCTGAAAAGATGAATAGCAGCATCGCGTTCCGCTTCGTATCTGAAACGGAGTTTTCTCCTCCTTTACTTATCTGCCATCTTCGAGGCCTTTATCTCCTCTGCGATGACCTCAATCATCTTCTTCGCATTCAGAGGTTTCGATATATGGGCATTCATGCCGGCCTTCTTCGTGGCTATTCTGTCCTCGACAAAGGCGTTTGCTGTCATTGCTATGATCGGAACACTCCCTGCATCCGGACGCTCCATGCTCCGGATACGGTGTGTGGCTTCGTAGCCGTCCATCACCGGCATCATCAGATCCATGAGAACTGCAGATATCTCACCCGGCCGGGAATCGCTGAAGGCCCTCACTGCCTCCTCACCGTTATGTGCCACTACGATTTCGGCTCCCGCTTCAGTCAGCATGAACTCCGCGATTTCGAGATTGAGGTCATTGTCCTCTGCAAGGATTATCTTCTCTCCCCGGATTGAGGCATTCTCCTCCTCTTTCTCAACGACATCGGCATGGGCCGAGAAGTCCACTTCGAAAGGTATCCGGATAGTGAACGTCGTACCTTTGTCCTTCACGCTCTCGCACTCGATTGTACCTCCCATCTTCTCGACGAGACTCTTCGAAATCGAGAGCCCGAGTCCCGTACCGCCGTACTTGGTGCGGGCTCTTGCGTTCTCCTGCTGGAAGGGCTCGAAGAGGTGCTTCTGGAAGCTCTCGCTCATTCCGATACCGGTATCGCTGATGACGGTTTCGAGAAGAGATGTGTTTCCGTCGAACGAAATCTCGCGGCATGAGACACAGACACTGCCGTGAGGACGGTTGTACTTGACGGCATTACCGATGATGTTCAGTAATAGTCTCTTGTAGTGCACGGGGCTTCCGATGAGAGAAGTGTGACTGACAGTACAGTCTTCAGTGACAGTGATGTCATTCTCCTGTGCCATCTTCTCGATTACCGTGAAAATCTCATTGGAGATGTTCTCGAGGCTGAACGGAACACGCTCGAGTACCACTTCTCCCGACTCGAGCTTGCTCATGTCGAGGACCTCGTTTATCAGCTCCATCAGGATATTCGATGACTCGCGGATCTTGTTGCGGCATTCCCTCTGTTTCTCTGCGTCACCGTCAAAGTGATCGGCGATGTCGAGCATTCCCCTGATTCCGTTGAGCGGTGTTCGGATATCGTGGCTCATCCTCAGGAGGAACTCCGTCTTCGTCCTGTTGGCCTTCTCCGCCGTGTCGGCTGCAGCCTGGAGTCTCTCGCGGTATGTGCGCTCGAGTTCGCTCCGCTTCCTCTCCTCCTCGAGCTGCGACCGTATGATGTCATCGATGCTCTGGAAGCCGAGGATTGCCTTGGTGCCGCTTTCGTCAGTACGGCTCATGTTGTACTGGAAGTAATGTATCTCACCGCCTGCGGTGCTGCGGTAGTTACCCGTAATCTCCTTTCCTGACGAAAGAAGACGCCTCACGTTATCCACATCGAAGACCCTGGCAGTCTCCGCCCTGTCTTCGTCTGCCACCACGTTATTCAGCCAGTCATCAAGAAGAACCCTGAACGGGAAAACGTGTCCTGTCCCCACTTGTGTGAGCTTGTCATATCCCGCTTCAAGCTTGAGGATCTTCGCACTCTCCTTCTCGAGGTCGACAAGGTATACATTCCTGAAGGAACGCGCAAGCGTGGAAGATATCATGAGCTGCTCTTCAAGCTGTGCTCTGTAATTGAGTTCCTTGAGCTTCTCGGGAGTAACATCCCTCGCGGCATAGATGGCGGAAATTACTCTTCCCTTCTCGTCACGTTTCTTTGCGATGAATCTCGCTTCAAACCACTTTCCGTAAGGGGCCCTGTACTCTGCAACAAGCGATGTGTCGTCTCCGAGGCGCTCGGCCACCGTCGAGAGATTGATGAAGGATCGCATCTTCTGAATGTCATCAGGATGCATGAAGTACTTCAGGACATCCTCCATGACAGTGTCGAAGTTGCCGCTTGCCTTTCCTCCCATGACAGTGGTTATAGGGGAATCGGTCTGGATGACCCTGTAGCTGTGGCTTATGAGGTCAGCCTCCATGATTGTCGTGTAGATGGTTGAGAGTGCATTGATGACCTCTGCGTGTTCCTGGGCCTTCTGCATGGCCCTGTCGCGCTCGGCTTCCTCGTCGATGCACTTCGCAACACATATTGCACTGACCTTATCGGGAGTGCATTCGGTGCAGATTATGTGGGTCTCCATGTAGTGCACCTTCCCGTCATCGCTGTTCTGCGGATGGCGCAGGACAAGTTCCTTCCGTCCGCTGCGGAAAGCGCTGACTGCGTTTTCCCGTCCGAAAAGAAGAGTGAATGCCTCAGATGCGAGAGGATCCGGAATCGTCGAAGCCCCGACGCTCACGAGTTCCTCCACCGTCCCCGAATACGGCGAACTCTTGTTGTGGAAGTTATCGTATTCGAGCATCGAATAGCGGTCTTGAGTATAGTCGATGCTGATGATGAGAGGATAGACGATGCCCATCGCCCTGACGTAGTGTCTGACCCTGGCGTTACGTTCCTTCTCCTCTTCATATGCCTTCACGATTCTCTCGAGCTCTTCCTTCTCCCTGAGCTTGGTGAAGATGCTTTCCTTCATATCGTGGACGACGCATGCACAGACACCTGCCTTCTCTGTGGGGTAGGCTTCGGCATGAAGATACACCCCCTTTGCCTCGGAGACGTTGTCACTGCTGAGAGACTTTCCCCTGTATGCTGCTTCATAGCAGAACTGAAGCCATCTGCCATCCCCCTGCGGAAAGACTTCCGAGAAAGAGTGTCCTACAAGCTTATCGAGCGCAATCCCCTCGATCTGGGCAAGTTCCTCGTTGGCCTGGAGACACACAAGGTCAACAGGCTTACCGCTTTCATCCAGTTCAACCTTCAGTATGCAGTAGCCGTGCAAGTCGTCCCTGCTGTCCAGTGAAGTATCAGTTCTCTCAGGCATAAGTTCTCCCTTCCGTTTTCTTCCGTTCTTCCTTCATTTTCCCCCACAGCACTTACTTCTGTAAAGCTGAATTTTCTCCAGATATCATATTTCCAACAGAAAGCGGAACGGGAGTCACCTTATCACAATCCTGAATCACAAAGAAAAGCCCTCCATCTCACACATGAGACAGAGAGCAGACACCTTACTCAAGAATGTTTTCAATTCCAAAATTCATTTTGCAGTTTCTCCATTTTTCTGCGAAGCTCCGACAGTTTCCTTCCTTCACATTGAGTACAAGGTTATCGAGTGCTTCAACTGTCCTGATTCTCGGTATCATGAATGAG
>CAZGNN010000204.1:0-3519 GCA_964527335.1 uncultured Spirochaetaceae bacterium
AATGTCTACAGGGACTTCTCCGATCTTTTCGGAGGTGCGGGAGGTTTCTCCGACATATTCTCATCGTTCTTCGGCGGCGGTTCCTCATCCCGTTCGAGAAGCTCCTCTTCCCCGAGGCAGGGTCAGTCCCTCAGATATGACATCACCATAGACTTCAAGGAAGCCGCATTCGGCTGCAAGAAGGAAATCTCCTTCTCCCATGACGAGCAGTGTCCTTCCTGCAAGGGTACAGGCGGTACCGGAAGAAGAACATGTCCTACCTGCGGCGGATCGGGTCAGACGATATCCGGCGGCGGATTCTTCCAGATGGCACAGACATGCCGCTCCTGCCGCGGTACGGGATATGTCGTTGACAATCCGTGCTCGGAGTGTCACGGCACAGGAACGGTGAGAAAGAGCGAGAAGCTCAGCGTCAATATTCCTGCGGGAAGCGATGACGGCACGAGACTCACGCTCAGGGGCAAGGGAGACGCCGGAGCAAACGGCGGTCCGAACGGGGACCTGCAGCTTGTCGTGAACGTCAGACCCGACAGATACTTCGTCAGGGACGGAAGCGACCTCTACCTCCAGATTCCGGTTTCATTCGTACAGGCGGCACTGGGTGACACCATCCAGGTGACAACCCTCGACGACAAGGAAATCAAGGTCGATATCCCGGAGGGAACACAGTCTGGTAAGCTTCTGAGACTGAAGGGTATGGGAGTACCGTCACTCAGAACCGGCACCAGAGGCGACATGTATCTCAAGATTGTCGTCGAAATCCCGAAGCGTCTCGGACTCAAGGAGAAGAAGATCATGAAGGACCTTTATGATACAATGGCTCCTACGAAGACTCCGAAACCCGTGACATTCACAAACGACTGAGAGAGGTAATAATGGGCGAAAAGGTTTACGGCTACCATGCCATTGAAGAAGCTTTGAAGAAAGCGGGAATGGGTTCGACACTCTACCTCCAGCGTAACGGCGGAGAGAGAATTGCAGCCCTCGAAAGACAGGCGATGCTTACTGGCAAGGTTGCCGTGAAGAAGGTGAGCAAGGAAGAGCTGGGTCGCATGATGGAAGGCGTTGACCTCAGGGGCGCGCTTCTCGACATGGGTGGCCCCAGAAGGGGCGCATCCAGGCTGAAGGAAATGACAGTCGACGAGTTCTGCTCGTCCCTCAAGGAAGACGAGGGAGCACTCGTTCTCATTCTCGACGGCATAACGGATCCCCATAACCTCGGGGCAATCCTGAGGTCTGCAGACCAGTTCGGAGCCGACCTTGTTCTCATTCCCGAGAGAAGGTCGGTGCAGGCGAACGAGACTGTCGTCAAGGTCTCTTCGGGTGCCGCGCAGTACGTTCCCGTCTCCGTCGTGACGAATCTCACACGCGAGATAAAGACTCTCAAGGACAACGGCTTCTGGGTCTACGGTGCAGACATGAACGGCGACTCATCCTACAGCGAGAAGTTCGCTCCGCGCTCTGCAATCGTGATGGGAAGCGAAGGCGACGGAATGTCGAGTCTCGTCAGGAAGAACTGCGACTACATAGTCTCGATTCCGATGCGGGGCCATATCGACTCCCTCAACGTTTCCGTTGCAGCCGGAATCCTGATGTACGAATTCAGAAGAACACACTGAATCTGGAATGAAATATATGAGCCTCCGAATCGGAGGCTCGCTTCTTCACTGGTTGAAGAACTTGTTCCCTATGTCATCCCTGTACCAGAGAGACGAGAAATTCTTCTCCTTTATGAGCGTATAAGCCTGTTCATTGGCCTCTTCGAATGTTGCACCTCTTCCCACGACCGTGATGCACCTTCCGCCGTCCGTGAAGTACCTCCCGTCCTTGTCCTTTCTCACAGCACCGATGAATACAAGGGGCTTGTCAGATGTGTTCATCAGGAATGCGTTCGTGATTCCTTCTATCTCGTTTCCCTTTTCGGGGTCGAGAGGGTAGCCCTTAGATGCAAGTACGACGGCGACAGTCGCCTCGTTGTACGTTTCGAGCTTGAGTGTGCTCAGCCTGTTCTCCTTCATAGCCTCCATTATCTCGATGACATCTGTCTTGATGATCGGTACCATGGCCTGCGTTGCAGGGTCATTGAGCCTCACATGGTAATCGACGAGTACGGGGCCGTTGTCAGTGATGACGAGGGAGAGCGTCAGAACGCCGTAGTATGCGAATCCTTCCTCCCTCATGCCGTCAAGCGTCGGCTCGATTATCTTCGTCTTTATCTCGTCCTCCACATCGTCGTCGAGAGGAATCGGAGCGATTGCACCCATGCCTCCCGTCGGAGTTCCCTGCGACTTCGAGACGTTCGTGTATTCGTTTGCAAGCGGCAGCAGAAGGTATCCGTTCTTGTCGACGAAGAGCGTTGCCGTTGCATGGAGTCCCTCCACATGCCGCTCTACAAGGACAGGTCCCTTCGTGAAGAGAAGCTCTGCGTAGTTGAGAAGCGCTTCCTTGTCAGAAGAGGAAAGCATGATGCGCGACGGGGTTATCGAATTGGACTTTATCGTGTATCTGACCCCTTTGTGTTCATCGAGGAAGGATGAGAGGGATTCCCTGTCGGAAAATACCGCATTCTCCGGAACGGGGATGCTGTGTCTCTGTGTGAAGGCTCTCGAAAAGGCCCTGTCGTCCTCGAGCCGCAGTGCCTCCTTGGTTGCTCCGCAGCATACGACGCCTCTTTCCCTGAGGTATTCCTTGACACCGCTTAGCAGCGGGGCCTCCGTTCCTATGAACACCATATCTATCCTGTTGTCGATTATCGCCCTGTAAACGGCCTTCGGGTCAGACGGATCCGTGTCAGGAAGATTCGTTGCGATATCTTCGGTTCCCGGAGTGCCGGGAGCGACGAACAGCTCCGAAATAAACGTACTCTGACTCAGCCACCAGGCTGCGGCATGATCCTTTGCGCCGGAGCCCAAAACCAGAATTCTCACTTTTTCACCTCTTTCCGATTATTCTACACTACGCAAAAACCAAAAATCAAAGAAGAAAATTTCACTTAACACATATTTTCGTTCTGTTTGATATGCAGAAAATGAATAAATTTACGTTATCGGAAAGACGTTCTTTTTCAGAGTAACGTCGTATTTCCTATCGGATAAAGAATTAGTGAAATGTTATTCTTTTAACATGTTTGCAAAATCTCAATCAAACAGTTGAAAAGAACTCTTCTCTTATTGTATTCTTAAAGAGCGTTTTCTGTTTTATGCGTGCAGAAATGTGTAGAACAGACGGCTGGGAGTCAGATGGTTTCGAGAAAGTATGCCGGCGATTATCGTCTTGAGAATGTGAAGAACAGGAACGGAAAGATAGTCACGAGAGCAGTATACAGAGGCGAGATCTTCGGCTTTGAAAAGACCGGTGATGATATGAAGAGAACGCGGAGGATATTCCTCATCTCGACTGTGTGCGAATGGGCCTTCCTCATAGCATTTCTTCTTATCAACAGCGATAAGGGCAGGGTGATGTATGTTTCCCTTCCTCTTATAGCGGTGGCCTTTCCTCTTCTCGGCCAGAGCGACATTG
>CAZGNN010000205.1:0-3505 GCA_964527335.1 uncultured Spirochaetaceae bacterium
TCGTTCTGGTTCGAGACGAACGAGAGTGCGATGTAGTCGATGCCGTTCTCGAGGCCGAAGAGGATGTCATCCTTGTCGGCCTTGCTGAGATAGACTTCCCTCGAGACGTGGCCGGGAAAGTTCATGCTCTTCCTGTCAGATATCACGCCGCCGTCGATTACACGGCATACGGCCTCCGTCCCGGTCTTCGATTCGACTTTGAATGACAAGAGGCCGTTGTTGACGAGAATTATCTGGCCGATGTCTATTTCGTTTATGAGATTCTTGTATGATACGGAGCATCTTGTGCTGTCGCCTTCGACATCCTCGGTCGTGAAGACGAATGTATCTCCGCTCCTGACTTCAGCCTTGTGGCCGGAGAAGACTCCGACTCTGTATTCGGGGCCCTTCGTGTCGAGCATGATGGCGATGGGCTTTCCCAGCTTCTCCCTCACTTTCTTTATGAGTTCGATTTTCTTTCTGTGTTCTTCGTGTGTTCCGTGCGAGAAATTGAGTCTTGCGACATCCATTCCCGCTTCGGCCATAGCTGTCAGCGTCTCTTCGTTCTCGCTCGCCGGGCCGATTGTGCATATGATCTTTGTTTTCCTCATGGATGCATTGTAGAGATAAACTGCGCTAAATGTAAATTAAGGACCGGTTAAAAAACGGGAAAGATAAAAAGACCTGTGCAAACGAGTTACATTCACCTCTCTTGAGATATTTGACGCTGGTGACTTAACCAATTCGGAAAATATGATTATATTCATTGTCGGAGAAACAAAATGAAGAAAAAAGCCAAAACGCCCATAACCCTTCTCTGCGGTTACCTGGGAGCAGGAAAGACAACCCTCCTGAACAATGTTCTCAGAAATCAGGAAGGATATAAGGTGGCCGTTATCGTGAATGATATCGGCGAAGTCAACGTCGACGCATCCCTCATTGCAAAGGGTGCCAACATTACAGATACACAGGACATCGTCCCTCTCACGAACGGCTGTATCTGCTGCACGCTCAAGGGACAGATGGCAAAGAACATCGAGAAGATCATCTCCTCGGGTAAGTATGACTACATCATGATTGAGGCCAGCGGTGTCTGCGAGCCTATGCCGATAGCCCAGCAGCTTCTCTCGATCAAGAACGGGGACCTTGACAACATCGTAGGTGTTGTCGACGCAATGCGTCTTGTCGACGAATTCGCTTCTGGAGAGAAGCTCCTCGAGAAGGACAAGATCGGAGAGGAGGACATCGAGAGTCTTCTCGTCCAGCAGATCGAGTTCTGCTCGACTCTTGTAATCAACAAGATTGACCTTGTCAGCGAAGATGACAGGAAGAAGGTCAGAGAGGTTATCGAGGCTCTCCATCCCGGCGTTAAGGTCATCGAGACAAGCATGGGTAATGTACCGGTGGGAGAGATTCTCTCCACAGGTTCCTTCGATTTCGACCGTGTCTTCGAGGAGGCAGGCTGGTGCAGGGCACTCTCTGCAGAAGGCGGACTCGGGGATGATGAGGACGAGGGCAATCCGGACAATCATCACGACGATGACGAAGATGAACATGAGCATCATCATCACCATGACCATGACGACGATGATGACGATGAACACGAACATCATCATGACGATGAAGAGCATGAGAGCGAGCATCACCACCATCACCACGAGCACAGACACGAGGGTGAGAGCGAGGATGAATACGGCATCGGCACATTCATCTACTACAGACGTAAGCCGTTCGACAGATCCAAGCTCCGTGCATACGTTGCTTCATGGCCGAAGAACATCATCAGAAGCAAGGGAACCGTATGGTTCAGCGACGAGGATGACATGGCATACGTACTCGAGACTACGGGACGCCAGCTGATGTGCAACGCATATGGCAAGTGGGTCGCTTCCGCTCCTGTCGATATAAGGAAGAAGCTCCTCGAGGAGAATCCCGATATATTGCAGGACTGGGATCCCTATGTCGGCGACCGCATGATCAGACTCTGCATCATCGGAAAGAACCTCGACAAGAAGGCAATCGCCGCAGAGTTCGACTCTCTTCTTGCTGATAAATAATCTTTCATCTGTCAGATACACCAAAGGGCTCCAGAACGGAGCCCTTCGTTGATATTTTATGGATGTGAGGTTATTTGTCTTCTTCTGTACTGGGAGCGTCATTCTCCTCATCGAGCATCTCAACCTGAGGAATGAGGGCTGAGGCAATCTTTCCCTTTCCCTTATGCTTGATGTAGAAGTAGCCTATTATAGAGAATGCGACGGCTCCGATGAAGTTGATCATCATGTCCTTCATGGTGTCGATGATTCCTATGTCGAGGTAGCCGCCGACACCGAGAGAAGTCTCCGTGCCGTCAGCCTGGACAACTATGACGTCAGTGATGTTGTCGATTTCGACTGCCTTGTTCTTCTTGTCGGGATTGAGTGACACGGAAGATATCGTATGGACCACATAGTCCTTCTGGAGGTCGAAGTTGAATACCCTGTCACCTCCGAACTCGAAGAACTCCCAGAGTACACCTATCGTCATCGAGAAGCAGAATGCGACTACCGCCACGAATACGGGGGAGAGTCTGAGCGAGAAGCGTTCGCTCCTGTTGAAGAAGTCGACCATTGCAAAGCCCACGGCCGCGAAGAGAAAACCGTTGACGCAGTGCAGGACGCTGTCCCAGAAGGGGAACGCAATGTAGAAGGATGCGAGCTCTCCCAGTATTTCGGCGCAGAATATGAACACGAGCACTATGATTTCCAGTGCTGTCGGAAGATAGACGTGGAACGTGCGCGACACGAACGACGGCAGAAGCATCAGCACGAGCGTCAGCACACAGGTGAAGGCGCTTTCGTAGTTGCCCTTGAATATGAATCTCACGAGGATTCCGATTACGAGTGCTCTCAGAACGAGGTAGACGATGAGCGTCTTCTTATTCGTGTAGACCGGAGTCTTTTTCTTCTGTTCCCTTTTCTTTTTCTTCAATGACATTTCGAGCAGTCTCCGTTGCAGTTTCCGCCGATGCAGTCGAGCTGAAGGTCTTCCTCCTCGAGTGTTCCCGAGACATAGCCGTGTATTGCGTCCTTTGCTCTTCCTCTAACACCGCCCACTATCTGGATATCTTTCAATGCGAGGTCGATTACCATCTTCGGCCCCATCGCAAGGCAGATGAATGTGTCGACACCGAGCGAAGAGAGTGCATTCACTATGTTCTCTTCGCCGCTTACCGTTATGGTCTCCTCGGAGAGAATTTCATCTTCCTCGATATCATAAAGAATGATTGAAGAGGCATCTTCGGCCTTCTTCTCGATCATATTGTCTCTGACTGGTATTGCTGCTCTCATATATCCCCGCTGGCGTCAGGATGATGACGGCCTTTCTCTGCCTTCAATTATCCTTGACAGATATATAAATATGATAAATCCGGCTTCTCGTCAAATGACAGCGTGGGGCAGCTGAAGACGGCATTTCACATGAGAAATGTAAAATCTTGCGGCTTAACGGAAGAAAAAGCTGACAAAAACGCGAGAAATTCCGTCTT
>CAZGNN010000206.1:0-3490 GCA_964527335.1 uncultured Spirochaetaceae bacterium
TCCACAAGTTCCATGAGGAAGAGAATGCCGACAACCTTGCCTCCGAGTCTCTCGACGAGTCTGCATGCAGCCTTCATCGTGCCGCCTGTCGCGATGAGGTCGTCGATGAGGACGACTCTGTCGCCGGGGCGAATGGCTGTCTTATCTATCTCGATGGTGGCCGAGCCGTATTCGAGGTCGTAGGACTCCTCGATGGTCTCGCAGGGGAGCTTACCCTTCTTCCTTACGGGAAGGAAGGCCTTGTGCATGTTGTAGGCAAGAGGCATGCCGATGATGAAGCCCCTCGATTCGATTCCCCCGATGATGTCAAAGTCTATGTCCTTCACGCAGTCGGACAGCGAGTCGATGACGAGCTTCAGGCCGTCAGGGTCGTTGAGCGCCTTTGTCATATCGCGGAAGATGATTCCCTTCTTCGGGAAATCGGGGATGCTTCTCATGTATTCTTCAATCTTCTTCATCTGTAACCTCTCGTACTGCGAAAAATGCAGAACGGGTAAACTATATCAGCAGAGAAGATTATTTGCTACAGAAAAACATAATTTTTACTTCACCCGCCTTCTTCTGTTTCTCTCGTAACACAAGGAGATACTCGGGGAAGAGGGATGAGGAGACATCAGTTATTGTAGAAACCGAATCTGCTCTCGGTCTTCCAGAGTTCATACATCTCCAGGTAATGCTCCTTTATGAAGCCCTGGATCTTCCTGACTTCAACATCACTCAGCATTCCCTGCTTCTTGAGAACAGTGGATCCGTCACTCCGGACATAGAACTTTGCAGATCCCCCTTCCGTCAGTTTCGAGTCGCTTGCATGGACATGCATGCACTCGATGAGGCAGAAGGATGTGAAATAGAGGTAATAGCCGTAGACCTTGAAGGGATAGTACTTAGGCACCTTCTCCCTCCATGTATTTCGAGTTCTTCTTCCAGATATCCAGGACAAGAGCCTGCTCGATCTCATTCATGTCCGTTGCAGCCATCTCGCCGTCAGAAGTGATGACCATGGCGGAATCCGTGTCATTCAGATTAAGAACCTGAATCAGTCCCTCGTCATTCCTTGTAAAGGCGTATCCCCTGATAATCATATCTGCCCTGTCGGCAACCGATCTGATTTCTTCTTCACTCATGCTCGATTCTGACTCCTTCTATTTCAGATAAGAATTGCTGAGGGTTAATGTAGAGTAGGCCGAGGATGTATGTCATGTCGATATAGTCCTCATACTCTCCCTTGACTCTTCCGAGACAATCAACGACAAGATAACCGTTATCCCATTCCTTCACATCAAGGTACCTGACCAGGTCCTTCGAATGAAGGAATGTGATGGTTCTCTCCCTGAACATGAACTTCGTGTACTGTCCGTCTGTCGTGAGAACTGCATAAGACTCATCCATCACAATTACTTCCTTCTATTTTAAATCCTCAACTGATTTTAAGTCCGAAGACCACAGCAAGGCAAGAACTTTGCTGATTCATTCAGACTCCCTGTATCATACAGTCACACGACACATGAGAATATTTTCCTGTTATACTCATTCTGAAGGAAAAGCCATGAAGATAGTCATACTCGATGCATATACTGAAAATCCGGGAGACCTCAGCTGGGAGGAAATAGAGACGCTCGGTGATGTAACAATATATGAAAGGACGCCGTCGGATGATGACGAGATCATCCGCCGCCTCTCGGGCGCGGAGGTTGCCGTCACGAACAAGACGCCGATCGGCAGATACGTTATCGAAAAATCTACGGATCTGAAGTTCATCACTGTTCTTGCAACGGGCTACAACGTTGTCGACACAGAGGCTGCAAGGGAGAAAGGCATTGCAGTATCGAACGTACCGGATTACGGGACAGACAGCGTGGCACAGGCCGCAGTGGCACTACTTCTCGAACTCTGCCACCACGTGGGACACCACAGCGGGGAAGTTCACTGGGGACGATGGGAGAGAAGCACCGACTGGTGCTTCTGGGACTACCCTCTCGTGGAGCTCAGCGGCAAGACGATGGGAATCATAGGCTTCGGACGCATAGGGCACAGGACTGCAGAAATCGCGAAGGCCCTCAACATGAAGGTAATCGTGAATTCCCGGAAGACGGGAAACGACGGCTGGGAGCATGTGACGAAGGACGAACTCTTCAGACGAAGCGACGTCATCGTCCTTCACTGTCCTCTGACACCGGATACCGAAGATCTCATCAACCGTGATACGATATCAGAAATGAAGGACGGGGTCCTTCTGGTCAACAACGCCCGCGGTGGTCTCGTCAATGAGAGGGACCTCGCCGATGCTCTGACATCGGGCAAGGTCGGAGGCGCCGCAGTCGACGTTGTCTCCACCGAGCCCATCAGAAGTGACAATCCCCTGCTCTCCGCTCCGAACTGCATAATAACACCCCACCTCTCCTGGGGAGCAAAGGAAGCAAGGGAGAGAATCATGCATACAACGGCAGAGAACATCAGAGCCTACAAGGACGGAAAACCACAGAACGTCGTCAACAGCTGAAAGCCGTCACCACACAGGAAATCAGGCAGGCATCAGGTCAGATGTCCGGTTCAGACGGCACTTAAGCCTCCCCCCGGCCGGCTTCATATTCAGGGCACAAATATCGTTTGATTTTGTTCGCGAATGCGAATTTTATAAACGAAGAATGCAAAACGCACAGCATCCTCCGTAAAGGGGCCAAAGCCGTAGGTTTGGGATAATATGCTCTGATCAGGCGATAGCAACTCCAGAATCCGTTTCCAGCATTTTCAAAGTATCCGTTGACTTCTCCGTCATATCTCATCCGCTAGGGGAACATCACAGCACAGCCAGACACGAATGTCACTGATAATATGAAAGTATCATATTGCACTTTAAAGAGTTACACAAAACGAGATCACTGCATTTCCGTTTCGCGACGTCACTGTGAACTGCCACCACCTTAAAAGGATTCCGGCTTCGTGCTTCACTGATTAAAGTTGGTTGATTCGGTTTTGAGGACCGAATTAACCAGAGCTTCAATCTCCACACGCTTGAGATTGGTGCGTCCCACACCTACGTTGTTTTCATAAAACCAAACCATATTCTGTGCGGCATGGACATCCCTGTCCATTTCTGTGCCGCACGAACATCTGAAGGTTCTGTCCCACAGCTTCATCTCATCATGGAACTTTCCACAACGAGAACAGAGCTTTGTTGTCGGGAGAGACCTGTCAAGAACGACTGTTTTACTTAGCTCTTTCAGCTTGGCTTTCACAGTCCCCATGACAGAATGCTGCACAGCTTTCCCGTGTCCTCCTTTATGCCAGGAATGAAGCTGTTCATCCTGAATGACTATCTTTTCGTATTCATTCAGCCTTGCAACAATCTTGTTTGCCGTGTCGTTCTTTTGGTTTGTCTGTTTCTGGTATAGCTTCCGGATCTGTCCGACCGTTCTGTACCAGTTCCTTGAGCCATTTTTCTGTCTGCGGTTCATTTTCTTGCTCAACCGCTTAATACGCTCACTTTCTT